>JAQCMZ010000359.1 GCA_028274825.1 Haloferacaceae archaeon | reverse complement strand
TGGCTCCGTTGATAGCTCAAACGTACGATGCTGCCACAATTGGCCCAATCAGAACACACATGAGATGGACGCGCCGGGCACCAAACCGGGCGGGGATGAGGCCCACGAGAGTTGCCACAACCAGACATCCAACACCGACGGACCCGGCGAACAGATACGATAGGATAATCAGCCCGATGAGAACCACCGCCGAGACCCGCATGTAGTCCATGCATCCGACGACCGCGAGATACTGATCGCCTACAATCACGACGATGACGAACCCCCCAACGGCTCCAGCACCAACTGCACACAGTAACACAGGAAGTACCAGTGGCACCGGGAGTTCCTCCAGAGCGACCATCACACCGGTCCGGGGTGCCCCAATAGTGACAAGAGCAAACAGGGCAAACACGGCGTTACTGGTGTCAGCGCCACTCGAGGCAACAATGAATCCTCGGTCTGCCTGTTCGGTCGGAACGGCCGGCAGGGAGATAATCGCCGCAATCGCCGCCGATATGCCCGGGAGAAACCCGACTCCTGCCCCGGCCAGTGACCCTCCGAGAGCGGCTGTCCCGAGACTGTGTGGGGACATCCTGATACGAGAATCCGACTGCGGTGGCACACCGCCGCCAGTCGCCGCCTCCAACAGCACTGGCGCGCCGAACAGTCCCACGAACAGTGGTGTCAGTATCCCGCCAACAGAGAGTGGTGCTGTGGGTGAGATATCCAAAGAGACAATCCCGAGACACGCGCTCAGTATCACGCCGATAATCCCGCCCAACTGGGCGCGTCGTGATTGTTCAGTGACGACGAGATAGCAAACGACTGTCAGAAGAATTACCGGGAGGTGCGTTTGGATTGTCGGGTACAGTAATCCGAACAGCCAGCTGACGGGAATCGCGAGTGGGATAGCCACCGCCACCGCGAGCAGACTCCCGACAGCCGATAATCGAAGCGCCTCGCGACCACGTCCCGCGAGGACTAGCCGATGACCCGGAAGGGTTGCAACGGCCGTGGATCCGTCAGGAACACCGAGAGCCAGCGCAGGGATAATGTCGACGAAAGTGTGGACAACGCCGGCTGCCAGCATAGCCGCCCCAACGAGCAATGGGTCAGCCCCCAGCGTCGGGGCGATTGTCGCCATCACGAGCGCGAAGTTGTTCACGTGAAGTCCCGGGAGTAACCCACTCACGCACCCGCAGATGACGCCTGCGGTGATCCACATCACGGCGGATATCGCGAGTCCAGGGTCGACGACGAATCTGATCACTGGATCCATCGCACAGTACTGGTCGCCTCTCGGGACTTAACGAATCGCCCGGAGAGGGCTCGGCTTGAATCTCGTAGTGACCGTCTGTGATTGCTGTCCCGAAGCGTGCAGTCACCGTGCGGATTGACCGACCGTCCTGTTGGGCCTATGCTACAGGCTCACAGGCGGACCAAACAGAAAGGCAAGGCGGATACTCACGGCTTTACGTCTGTGGGATGCCAACTAGAGAACTCAACTCACAACGGTCGCTCAGAGACACTTGACGGTATTACAGCGGTATCAAGCTGAAAGCCCACGACTGTCGTCGTGGAATGAACCCGATAACTGTGAATCTCTCCACACTCACTGACTTGGCTGGATATTCGACAGAACCCACGAATGTATCCTCGTCTGGCAATCCTTGCCGGTTACCGACGTAGAACAACGGGTACTCTGAGTCAGCAGGGCAGAACCACTCAGCACCCACTGCCGGAGAGGATGGAACGGCTGTGTGGCTCAGCCAGCACTGTCGGTTGCAAACCACACTATCCCACCCCAAGCGGCGCAGCGCCGCGGAAATCCCACGACTTCAGTCGTGTGGAGGAAGTTGAACCGCAACAGTTGTTCAACCTCGTTTAGAAGCTGCTGCGGCCGTGGAAATCTGACGACAACGACCCGACTAATCGAAAACCCAACACCGGCAGAAGTGACCAATCAGACGGCGTTATTCGCTTTTTTGCGGGTGATGTATCCCGCGATCCGGTTGCGAACACCTTTTGATTCGACGTTAGTCAACACTTCGACACTGTCTTTATTCGTGTCAAATTCTTTATTGAAAGACTCTGGATGCTGTTCGAGGAGGACGGTTCCGAGTTGCTTGATATACTTCGGCTTGATAGCCATATTCTGTATAGCCTCTGGTTGCGACTAAAAGGGTTCGTTGTGAGTCTGCCTTCTCAGTATAGTGCCTGTCGGATAGCCGGTAACGTCATTCATCTTACGATATTCGATCTAATACCCGGATACGACTTTCCGGGGAGATCCCGACCGACTCGTGTCCAGCGACCGGGTACTCTCGTCTTACTGATCGAATGTCGGCAGCTGTTTGTCGGCTGGCAGTCGCTCGCGCCAGTCGGTCACGGCATCGAGTGTCGCGAACGCGGCCCGCTCGTTGGGTCCGCCGCATTTGTCAACCGTTTCGGCAAAATACACTAATCGATCCACCAGCATATCGGTCGGATACGCCTCCACGTCAAGCCGCGAGACTGCGACTGTCGCGTCGATCACGGCACCGAATCCGCGATTAATCGTCGGGATTCGCTCTCGGCGGACGGTCGCACTCACGGGCCTGAGAGTCCACTCGACCCAGTTAGTGTCTCCTTGGGTCCCCGAGTCGGTCCGGGTGACTTCGATCTCGACCCATGCGTCGGCGCCCGGCAACACTGGTGAGTCCTCCTCGCGGATCGTCACCGCTGCGTCGACGAATTCCCGCGGATCCGCGGTAAACTGGACGACACCAGAGCCACGCTCGGTGAAGTTCCGCCACGTCCGAGTGCGACCCCACGTCCGGGCTGTGACGGGGTCAGTCTCTTCGGGAGGGGCTTTGAGACCGAGTGCAGCCATATTCCACCGCTCGTTTGGCCCCCGTGTCGCGACGATAGATTCTGTCACTCCAGTGATGGCGACGGGCCAGTCTGCTGGGGGTTCGTGTTGTTCACTGGGGTCGTCGGTGGGTTCTGAAAACTCTGTCATGGGTTCACACCGCGCTCGAGGGCGACGAACAGTGCCGCCGCAGTCGCGTCGGCTGTCGTCCCAGGGTTGATACCCTCGGCAGCGAATTCGCGGGCCAATTCCTCGGCAGCGTCCAGATCGCGGCCGACCGTTCTCGCCCGGCGCTGCACCTCGCGGGCTGTCTCGAGCCCGTGGTCCGTGGCGATAAGCGTATCTGGCTGTTCTGAGAGTAACTGTAAAAACGCGCGTGCGGCACGATCCGTGACGGGGCCTTCGTCACGTTGGATCGCGGCTGCAGTATCGAAGGTCCGCTGGAATCCGCTGGTCCACTCGAGCGCGTTTCCGTCGGGGGGCTGCTGGGTTGTCGATAACTTCATAATATCGTACAGACTCAGTTGTCTCTCGCGCACGATTGGTTCCACTGCTGCGCCACGTCGTGCGTCTAACTCCGCGGCTTCGGCCGGGGGGTCTCTGACCGCGACGTCGACGTGTTCGAATGCTCGATAAAACTCGACGGCATCTTCGGTGGTAGTCTGTGTGACAATATTGGTGACTTCCTGCGGGTGTAGCCGAGCGGAACTGGCAGCCCGCACGAGCGGTGTCAGTAATAGGAGACACCCGAACTGGGTGTTGCCTGCCGATTGGAGACTCATCCCGGCCACTCCATGTCGGAACGCTCGGCCGAGAGGGACATCTGATTCGGCGGCCCTGAGTCCTCGGCCGCTGCCCACGCTTCCAGCCATGAAATGCTCGAACCGAAGCCCGGCTAAGTCGCGCTGTCTGTCTACATTCCCGGGTTTGGGTGTCCCAGATACCTCGAGTAGGAGTGCCAGTTGTGCGTTTTCGGCGGGTGTGCGAGACTCCGGTGAGCCGACCGGTGTCGATGAGCCGGGTGACTGACCCGAATCAGTCACACTTTCTCGATTCTGCTCTGTCGTGTCTTCAGCGTCGGGTTCGTCGTGAGACTCGGTCATGAAATCTTCACCTCATCGTATTGACTGACGGCCGTGGCCACTCGAGACAGAATTGCGGGGTTATCGCTGGCTCGGCCTACACTGACCGCGTCAGCGCCGTGATCGAGATATTCGCGCGCGGTCTCCCGGTCTCGGATGCCGTTGTTGGCTATCACCGGAATCTCGACTGCTCTCGTGAGGTCTCCCACGACTGGTTCGCTATCCATCGCATCGATATGCACCATCGATCCGCCCGCGCGCTCGATAATCGTGGCAATCGATTGGAGATCTACACCCGACACCTCAGCCCGAATTTTCACACTCACGTCTGCCCCCGTGTCTGCCGCAGTAGTGACGTATTTGTGGAGTCGCTCGGTGTTCTGGAGGAGACGCTCCCCACACCCGACGGCACACATCTCTGATTGACGGCAGTGAGCGTTGATCTCAGCAATTGCGCCGTGGTCGGCACAGATTGCGGCTGCTCTTTCAAGAGGTGCCACGGTCGCGCTCCGGAGATTGAATCCAGGCCGAACAGATGTGGGTTCAAGCGCGGTCAACTGAGACTCGATGAATCCAAATGGATCTGCGGGAATAAATTCGTCTCGCCCACGGTCGACAAGTTGTCTTGCGGCCTCCCGTGTTGCGGCATCGAGTGAGATCCCGCCCAGAAAGGCCGCTCCGACATACTCCTCGACGGCGGATGCCCAGTCAGCGTCAGCCTCGCCACTGAGACTGGCAATCGCGACTGCCGGGTTGAATGGTGGATTCGGCGAAGTCTCACCGCGGTGATTCGGTCGAGACCGAGTCATACGATCCCGTCAAGTGCGTCTTTGACAGCCTGTGAGACGCGTTGTGCATCTGTGATTCCGTCGACGGTCGTATCAGTTCTGACGACCGCCCGGTCGAGTGCTGTCGAATCCGCGCTGTCCAGAACGAATGCATCGGCAAACGGGTATATCTCGGCCACACCGGTAGTAGACGGTTCGTATCCGATTCCGGCCATGAGATCAGCTGCAGGGCCTGAAAACACCTGATCGTCGACAAACGGGGAGACCACCACGACGGGCACATCCTCGAGAGCCGCCCGAAACCCGGGCAGTGCTAACATCGGGCCAATCGAGGTGACCGGGTTCGAGGGGCCAATCACGACGGGATTGTCCAGCGCGGCGAGTGTCGCCGGCGCCGGCCCTGCTGGCGGAGCCCCGCGGAATTCCACATCCGAGACCGCGGGTGAGCCCCTGTGGGCGACCCAAAACTCCTGAAAGTGCATCGGACCTTCATCCGTGTGAATTATTGTTGCCACTGGGTCATTTGACATTGGTATCAGCTCAATTGAGAGGTCAAACGCCTCTGTGAGGGCACGTGTCACCTCTACGAGTGACCGTCCCTCGTCGAGTAGCCCAGTCCGGGTGATGTGGACGGCTCGGTCGCGGTCACCGATTTCCATGAATTCACCGACTCCAGAAAAGCGACGCCACCGTGCTAACTCCCGGCCAGCTGTCTGTGCCTCATCGGAGAGGTATCGCGGCCCAACTTCGACCCCGACATCTCCCGTGAGACTGTGAATCTCTCCGTGGGTCTCGGTAGTGTCTCCCTCAATGCCCCACCAGCGATCGCGATCCAGAACCCCACCTCTGTCGAACAGAACCGTGTCGATATCAGGGCACACGAACACCCCCCCGAGTTCGACATCGTCTCCGGTATTCCCGATGACGGTGATCTCGGTGGGGTCCCAGATGCGGGTCGCCCCTTCGAGGAGCTTTGGGGTCCCCGTGCCGCCGGCGAGAAATGTGATCATACCAGTAGATTGGGCTCTGGTGGTTTGTATCCTACTACCGGTTCCGACCGGTCGGGGAAAACTCACCACAGAAAGGCACGGCCGGGGTAGTGCTACCATCAGCAACTCTTGAGCTGGTCTCCGTGTCGGTGACCGACCAATCTGAGTGTCGCGCCCAGCAGCACAAAGCAACGCCCGTTCGGTTCGGCCCCGATTACAGTTGAATCAAGCCGAAAGCCCACGAGTTTACTCGTGGGATGAAGCCGACGACAATCGGAGAGACCACCGGTGATAAAATTTCCGGGAGTTCTATACTTGTTTAGTTTCTATTATTGAGTCCACCGAGACGGTTCTGCCGCCCACATAACCGGAGACTATCGGGATTCGGACCGGGCTACATCCGAAGGAATTCCCTTCAGGCCGCTAGCCATGGATTCCGACACGGTAACTCTGAATCCGTCGTGCCGGAGGAGAGGAGTAACGGCGGTTTGGCCCTGCCAGCAGTCTGGTCATGCCGACCAGACCGCAACCCTGACACTCCCAACCGAGCGGTGCAGTGCCGTGGGAATCCCCCGGCTTCAGCCGTGGGAGGAGGTCCAGGCTCTCGTGAGTCGCGTGCCACGCGGGAGTCGGGAGACCACACTCAGCACTCTTGAAGAGAAGCCGACAGTCAGCCCGCCTCACAAATCCCGCCCAGATCAGTGAGACTGTCTGTCCATACTGTCGCAGTCGGCCCCCGCTCACGCGCCAGGGTGTTCTAGGAAACCGTAGGTATCTGTGCTGGTCTCGCCGCCTTGGTTTTAGCTCAGCGCGAGCACACTGGATTCCGTCGCATGCTCCGCAACGGTCATATCGACGGCCACGTTGGACAGCCCATGGGGACGAAACGGGCTGTATTGGAGGCCCTGGCTGACGGACCGGTATCCGGGCCCGACCTAGCTGCTCGGATAGGCGTATCCCGAGCGGCTGTGTGGAAGGCCGTCGAGTCTCTCCGCGACGCGGGATTTTCCATTGACGGTGGTTCTGAGGGATACGTTGTCAGAGCTACTCCCGCATACGGTGGAGCAGCGATTAGGTACGGTCTCGATGCACCGTTCAGGGTCGAATATCACGACCAACTCGGTTCGACGAACGAGCGGGCTCGAGAACTCGCGATAGTGGGAGAGACGAACGTAGCGATAATCGCCGACGAGCAAACTACTGGACGAGGGAGACTGGGCCGGGAGTGGTTTGCCCCGCCGGGAGGTATCTGGGTATCGACCCTCCAGCGCCCTGACATCCCGCCTGCACACACCCCAGTATTCACACTGGCGGCTGCCGTCGCGACAGCACAGGTGTGTCGGGAGGCTGGTGTGAACGCACAGATCAAATGGCCGAACGATGTGCTCGTAGGCGAGTGTGACCCGGAAACTGGCCGCCCCCTCGAATCTCGTGAGATGGGGGCTGATGAGACGAGCCGACCAGCGAGAGACACACCGCGGAGTGGCCGGAAATTGGCGGGTATCCTCACCGAGATGAAAGGCGAGGCTGACAGAGTCTCGTGGCTGGTGGTTGGGATTGGAGTGAACGCGAACATCGACGCAGCGAAGTTACCGGCAGACGCCACGAGTATCCGTGCCGAGGCTGCTGATATCGACCGACGGCGATTCCTCCAACGGCTACTTGAGCGCTTCACGACGCTGTGTGAGGATCCAGCAGCTGTGATCCCTGCCTGGCGTGAGTACGCCAGCACTCTCGGCACCCGTGTGAGGATCGATACGGGGATCTCGACCCAACCGAATCCCAGCCAGGCGACTGACAGTCACCCCGGGGAGCCGTCTCCTCAGTCTACCGATCACACCGTTGAGGGGCGAGCGGTTGGTATTGAATTCCCCGGCATGTTAG
>JAQCMZ010000358.1 GCA_028274825.1 Haloferacaceae archaeon | reverse complement strand
CCCGAGCCGGGATGCTTGATCTGATTCAGGCGAACTCCGGCGAGGTGATCTGGATGTCTACACCTGGTTAGGAGTCGATGGACTTCATCACCGATTCGTATGAGGACATCTGGGGGCGCCATCCAGAGACGCTCACGGAGAACCCCATGTCGTTCGTTGAGGCGATTCACCCTGACGACCGGGACCGGGTTGAAGCAGCGCTGGCGAGTCAACGTGAGGATCCAGACGCATACGAAGAGATATACCGTGTAGTCCAGCCCGATGGTGAGGTTCGCTGGGTTCACGACCGTTCATCGGGGGTGTATGAGGACGGCGGACTGACACGTATTGTCGGTCTTGCGACTGACATCACGGTTCAAAAGCAACGCGAACAAGAACTTCAACTGAAAAACCGCGCAATCGAAACTGCGCCGGTCGGAATCGCGATTCACGAAACGACCGAGACAGGCAGCCACATCACGTACGTGAACGACCAGTTCGAATCAACCACCGGATACGATCACGATACTGTTTCTGGGGAGAGAATTTCGGTGCTCGGCGGTGTCGACACGGACTCTGAGCGGCTCCAGGCCCTCGCGACCGCCGTGATGATGGGCGATCACCGCTCGGAGACTGTCGTTCTCCACCGTGCGGACGGAACGCCGTATTGGGGGCAGGTTGACGTCGCCCCCGTCATTCGGGCGAACGGTGCGGTCACACACGCCGTCAGCTTCGTCCAAGACGTAACGGAAACGAAAGAACACAGACAGGAGATCGAACGCCACCTCACAGAGTTCGGCGAAGTGCTTGCGGAAGACCTCGGCACCCCACTCCGGGAGGCGGCAGGCCACCTCGACGCTGCGACTGATGGGGAACCTGCTGAACAGCTTCAGCGAGCCGAACAGGCGGTATCGACCGCCATCTCTCTCGTTGACGACCTTGCGACTGTTCACTCATTCTCGGTGGAACCACGGCGGCTTTCGGAATCGATGGCGGGATCGGAACCGGTGCCAACGAGTCGAGGTGAGTGAACAGAACAATGCGTGGATCAGCTCACGAAGTCGTGACAACAATTGGTGGTCCTGATGGAACTCCCAGTCCCAACGATCGTCGTCTGTGAGACCAACAAGACGAGGGCAGACCTCTACGGGTTGTGGCTAGATGAGTATGAACACCGACGCGCCCTGACGAGCAGTCAGTTTGAGGCGGCGTTCGACTCCGGGGTGGCAGTCACCGTCTTGGGGGACTCGTTTGGTGACGGCGCAGCAGAGACTGTCCTTGACCGAGTTCACTCGGAGGCGCCACACTGTCGCGTCCTCGGAATCCGTGAGCGATGGGATGTGGGTATTGAGTCACCATACGACCACAAGATCGAGCGGCCGGTATTCGAAGCTGATCTGACTGGGAGTGTCGAGACATTACTCTATCGGGCGAACTACCACTTGTTACTCGACAAGTACTACCGGACCACAACTCTGATCTCAACGTACGAGTGGCAGACTGGGGAAGACTTCGACGATGAGGGATATGAACGGCTTCAAGAGCGCGTTGAACGCCTCCAAGAGCAGTTGAATGGGCTCCGCCCGCAGATGGACGACGATGATGTCCACGCCGTCGCTGAGGCGATCTCGCTTTCGGACGCCGCCGATGTCGACTCTGAGACGACAGCCGAGAGTAAATACCGGCCCGACGAGTGCGCACAGTGTGACCAAGACTGGACTGAGCCGCTCAATGGCGATGACCCCGCGTCAAAGATTGGGGCATACGTCTGGCGGTGTGAGAACTGTGGCCACGTCGATATGCGGGGCGACCCCACGCATCAGCGTGTCAATCCGTCTGGTCGCTAGATAGACGCACTGAGAAGTTGCGTCCACGACCGCTCTTCTCCTGCTCAACTCTCGTGTGACACTGGTCCGCTATTCTCATTTTTGATATTCTACCACCGTGATTTTTACTTGATAAGACTGATTTTACCATATGTTAAATCGGCTTCAGACCCGATACAACTACAGGCTGTTCACTGTTGTCACAGCCACAATCATCGGCACCGTTGTACTCGGAGTTGGTGTTACCGGCTACGCCACATCGGTAGGTGTCGACGCGCTCACTACGAGTACCGTTCTGTTGTACGTATTCGTGTTCAATCTCGGGTTACTGGGGATCATCTTGGCAGGAAGCATCACCGTCGAACTCGAGAATTTGCGCTCAGAAGCAGCACGGATTGGCGACGGCGAACTTGACCAGCCGGTCACAAGTTCGCGAGACGACGAGTTGGGACAGCTCGCTGCGGACCTTGACGACATGCGAACGTCGCTGTCAGCGGCGTTCGAGGAGACTGAGCGCGCACAACGAGACGCGGAGCAGGCAAAACGCAAAACTGAATCGTTCAATGAGACGCTCATTGGGGCCGCAGACGAGGTCGGTGACGCAATGGACGCCGTCGCTGACGGTGATTTTACACGGCGTCTTGACCCTGACACCGACACAGAAGCAATCGAACGCATAGCCGACGCGTACGGAGACATGACCCGCCGTCTCTCAGAGACAATCGCGCAGCTACAGCGTTTTATCGAGACTGTCGAGTCGACGTCCGAGCAAACGAGAGATCAAGCTGAGGCGATTGCGACCGACCAACGGGCGATCGCTGAGGAGGTCCGAACAGTTGCGGCAGAGATGGCCGACCAAGCTGCTGAACTCGATCAGGCCGCAGGCGAAGTAACAAACGTCTCTGCGACGCTCGAAGAGGTCGCCTCCACGAGCGACGACGCTGCGACGTACGCCGCAACCGGCAGTGACCAGGCACAGACAGGTGCTGACAGGGCGCAAGAAGTTGCTGACATCATCACCGAGATTGAGACGAGCATCACGAAACTTGACCAGCTCGTTTCCCAGCTGGATAACCGGATGCAGACGGTCGGTGACACGACCGAGTTGATCGAAGATATTGCCGAACAGACGAACATTCTCGCGTTGAATGCGAACATCGAGGCAGCCCGTGCCGGCGCGGATGGAGAAGGGTTCGATGTCGTCGCTGATGAGGTGAAATCCCTCGCTGACGAGACACAAGCGTCCACCGCCGAAATTGAGGATATCATCGAGATGGTCCAAGCCGACGTCAACGGTGTGACCGACAGAATGGACACGACACAAGCACAAATCACTGCGTCCAGTCGCATTGTAACAGTATCGCGTGAAACGTTTGAGGCGCTCGCTGAGCGCGTCTCAGACATTGACAATTCGATCTCTGAAATTTCGAGAGCGACCGACGAAGGAGCAGCATCGGCTGAGGAAGTCTCGTCGATGGTTGGGTCGGTTAGTGCCACCGTCCAGTCTGTGACTGATGACGTTCAGCAGGTGGCCTCGTCCGCTGAAGAGAACGCGACGGAAGTCGCTGAACTCGCCGATCAGGTTGCTACACTGACGAACCGAACCGGTGAGCTCGCAGATATGCTCGGGGAGTTTAACACACGGGATGACCGCCCGACTCCGTCACAGCCTGACCGGTCCGCCGTGGTGACGGACGATGATTGACGTGACCGCTGCGACTGTCAGGTTCGCGTTCGCGGGTGTGAACCTCCTGACGTTCATCATTGCGTTGGGTCTGTACACTCGCACGCCGGAGCAGGTACGCTCTTATGCGGGAGTCGCGGTCGCAATCGCAGGTCTGACACCGCTTGCGATCGTTCTTCAGGAGTTTGGTGTCGGTGCCGTCGCGGTCGGCAACGGAAGTCTTGATCTCCTCGGGTTAACGCAGAGTCTCATTTCCACGGTCGTGATTTACGCACTCGTGTTGGCATCGGCGAATGTCTCTCGTCGTGTCGGGGTACTCACAGTCGCTCTTGCGGTAATGCCCACACTCGGCGGCGAGATATTCGGCGTCGTCGGACAAGGTGCGGAAGGAACAGTCGCTACAGTCGCGTTCGTGCTGTTCCTGGCCTCATTCTTCGTTCCGTTCCCCGTGCTTCTGTACCTCTTTTTCGGCCCCATCCGGCGGTCGGCGTCGGAGGCGACACCCCAACAACGATTGCTCCACTGGAAGGCGCGAAACATTCTGTTGTTCGCGTACGGGATGTTGCTGGCGTACACCCCACTCGCAGTAGCAGGGCTCATCACTGACCCAGTCTTAGATGTTTTCATCCGGCAGTACAGTATCTTCTTCCTCTATGCTGGTGTAGTGTTGTACTTGTTGTACAATTACACCACGCTGGACGCGGACGAAGCGAACACACTCAGCAACTACCTGTCTCAGCTGACGACGATATAGCGGTCACGGCCCACCGTTTCGGTCGGTCCAGCGACGACGATCAGTCACCACAGGGAGGTATCTCTTATACAGAATCAAAGAGAATACCTGCGAGTTTGGGCGCAGGATGAATCCGACACAAGTTTCCACAGTCCACCGTTCGATTGCCAGCCGGAGATCTCAGTTCATGCGTTGAAACGGAAGGCAACGATCTTGTATAATAGGAGTCCGGCTGAGGATAAAGCGATTCCTACCAGTCCCACGATGGCGGCCTACCCGCCTCAAGCAATCAGACAGTGATCGAAACGAGTCGGGTGAACGGTCGGTTCCTATAATGGACCGATACAGTGCCCGACTGCGTGGAATCACCAGAAAATTGATATTTTCTCCGCGCTGAAGCGCGAGGCTTTCTCTTTGTACTTCCGTAAGAACTCGATACCATCCTTACCCGGCATATCGTAATCGGAGATAATACAATCGGGCGGTCGGTCTCCGATCTGATCGAGTCCCTCGTCGGCGCTGGTAGCCGTTTCGAGAACGAGGCGGTCATCTTCGCCTTTGAGAAACTCACCGGTCAACTCAAGCAGGCTTGGATCATCGTCCACCTGAAGGACCCGAATTAGAGAACTATCCATGATTCACCCGTTCCGTAGAATGTTCAAAAACTCTTTGTGCCCTATTATCACATCAAAATCTCAGGCGGAGTGATGAGGACCTCCTGAGCAACCACGGTGAGTATCGCCTCTCTGTGTGTATGCGTTTCTCGCTGATTAGGTGATAGCTCGTACTTTGCCGCGTTACGAGGCTCTCTCACCACGACTCCCGACTCTGACGTTTGGCGTCACTCGCGACTCTGCTGTGAATCTTCTGTAGACACCGGTAACACTGAAGTAGACGACGCCAATGGTGACAAAGAATGCGATCTGGACGGGCCCGCCCCAGGCAAATCCATCTACCAGTAGCGGCCAACTGTTGCCGAGCGCATGAAGCAGCCCTACAAAATACAGGTTCTCTGTGAGCTCGTACAGTACACCGAACCCGACCCCGCTAAGCGAGAGTACGAGCAGTGTCCCGGCGACAGATGTCCCACTTATATACCCTCCTTCAACGATAATTCTCGGGATATGTGCGAACCCGAACAGGATACCCGCTATGCCGATAGCCACCCCCCGCGAAAGCGTACTCTCCGCTCCGAGAACACTCCGCACCTTTCCCTGTAGGTACCCGCGGAATACGAGTTCTTCAATAAACGCATAGCTCGCTGTCGTAGCGAGACTCCCCACCGCGACCGGGGCGAGCACGTTGAGGCCCCACGGATTGTTACTCACGATTGCGAGCCCCATGCCGATCACGTTTAGCCCAACCCAGACGAGAAGGAATCCTCTGACACCAGGGATCACGAAGCGACGTGAGAGACCGATATCTGTTGCGTCAGCGCTGTCAACGTAGAGAAACGCGATTCCTATCGCACTGAGACCAAAGAACGACAATGCTTCTACGGTGTGCTGTATCGCTGTTGACTCGGCTGCCACAGCCACATCAATGAACTGACCGATTACGAGATACGCCGCTACCGCGATGAGAAACACGACTACGCTCGTTGGACCACTGTCCATCGAAACTTCTCGCTCCGGTTTCTGTACCGCATTCATCGTACACTGTCCGATACGCACTTTTTGGATAAATGGGACTACCACTGTTTCACTCTCGGAGACGGTGCTTGCGGCATAATATACGTCCACCGCTAGTACAGAGGTATGGACGCTATTGCCCGGTGGGCCTCAAGACCCCTCCTCTCAGGTCCGTCGAACGGTCAGGACAGAGCGAGTCCACAGAAACGAACTGGAGGTCAGTACCGGTGACCGACGGCAACGCGGTGGGCGACCGTTTTGAAACTGCTGCTCGGGTTGCGGAAGCTGACGACCGGTCACCGCAGTCGGTCAGGCGGAGCGGTCGCATCTGGGTACGGCAGGCCTCGGGGTTCACGTACCGCACACTCCGGGACGTCTCTCGCAGTTGGACGGTGCTCGCTATGGCCATCGGATTCCCTCCGGTAATGTATCTTCTCGTGACAGCAACCCGAGATCTCGACTCAGTAACGAAGGGACTGCTCGCTGGCGGGATCGCCGTCCTCGGCGCGATGATCGCGTCTCTCACCATCTTCGGAAGTCAACTGGCCGTGGATCTGGAGGCCGACCGGTTTGCCGCCTACCGGTCGATGGCAGTGTATCCCTCGGCCGATTTCGCCGGACGAGTAGCGGCCGGCTTGATAATCGCAGCGTTGGCGCTCTGCTTCGGTCTCGGTGTGAGTGTTCTCGACGGTGCGCCAGTTGGCGTCGGTGGGGTACTTTCGGTCGCAGTGTCGGCCGCTGGGTTCGTTATACTGAGCGTCGTATGTATGGCCGTTGCAGTGCCCATCGTCGTCGCAGCAAACAACGAGCAGTACGCACAGTTCACCCTGTCGCTGGTCGCGGTGTTCGGATTCATGCTCACCGGGTACAACGGGATGCTGATGGAAGTCGCGATCCTCGATGGCTCGATTGCGAGGCTGCTGCCGAACGTACTCGCGACGCGCGCGATGACGGCGCAGCTCGTCACCACCGAGGGTGTCGCAGGCAGCGGCTTTGTCCCCGGCGGTCGCCTCGTGCCACTGCTCGCCTACGGTGTTTGTGCGACGGCGTTTGGTGTTTTTATCACGCGGTGGCAGTTGTACGACGAGGGGGGTAACCGATGAGCGAGCCGGTCCTCGTCGCCGAAGATGTTGGGAAGTCCTTCGGTGAGAAGAGAGTGTTTGACGAAGTCGACCTAACCGTCGAATCGGGTGAGGTCGTCGTTCTGCTGGGTCCCAACGGAGCGGGAAAGTCGGTGCTCGCCTCCTGTCTCGCCGGAGGTCTGACCCCGTCTGACGGGACTATCCAAGTTAGCGACAGAGCGCCGGCCTCGAAACCCGGGGTAACGAGTTTCCTCCTACAAGATGCGCTGTGTCTCGATAGGCTGACCGGACGAGAGAACATCGCGTTTTACCGCCGTCTCAACCCATTGTTCACCGACAAGTGGCGGTCACTGGTCGAGACGTTCGGTATCGACGACCAACTCGACGACAAGGTGGAACAGTACTCCGGCGGGATGCGCCGGAAACTCGAACTCACTATCTCGCTGAGTATCGAGGCACCGCTGTACATTCTCGACGAGCCCACAGCGGCGCTTGACCTCACAACGATGAATGAGGTCCATCACCAGTTGTCGATACTCCGCGACCGGGGGAAGGCGGTTCTCATGACGACCCATCTTCCGATGGATGCCGATATAGCGGACCGGATCGTCTTTATGACTGATTCTGGCGTGGTCACAACAGGAACGCCGGAGGACATCACAGCGGGAGTTCCACGCGTCGTCGAAACCACATTACAAAGCTCGGAGGCCATCGCCGACAACGTGATCGATGAACGGTTGTTCAGAGGCGAGGGTGTCGTCCGTGGGTTCCTCGATTCGGAGACTGACCCGGCGGCGATTGACGAGATCACCGACGCCCGCGTGACCGACCCGTCGTACGCAGACGTGTTCAACTACTACGCACATCTCGAGGGAGCCGGATCCGGCTCTCGATAGACGGAGTAGCTAGGAGCCCTTCATGGGGCCACTTCGGTCCGATCCCCTGCTGGAAGTGTATTATTGTCGGACAAAAACCACGGGAGCCACGGGTCGAATGTGTGCCCCGCTCTCGTAGTAGGTGATGTCGGTCTGTGCCGGATCGACCGCGGGGCCGCGTGCGGTCGTCCCGGTAAGCCGCTACGATAATCACGATCAGGGCGGGCAAAAATAAACCCGCGATTGATCGAACGCCAGTATCACCGTCTTACGCCGAGACTCGACTCATTACAGGGCCCAGGAGTCGGGGCGACGGAACGGGTCGCCGTCGAGATACGCCCCGACCGGTTCCTGCTGGGCCCGGCGAAGGTGATACAGTAGTGTCGATCCGGCGATATCGAGCGTCTCTGCCACTTCTTCGGACGTGCCCCCCGCGGCGAATCGAAGTAATCGGACAGGCACGTGGCCCGCAGTACCGTCCGCCGTCTGTCGGTCGGTCGCTCGTCCAATTCGTCTCGAAACGCCTCGGGATTTTCAGACGTCCGCGAAGTCTCCGGCTTCGTAACGAGGTCCGTCACCGCGGCCGTCTCGTTGACGGCCTCGACGATCCGTCGCACTTCGCTGTCCGGAGGTGCCTCGGCGACGAGTTGTGCCGCCCCCCAGAGTATTCGCCGGTGGCGACGCTCGCACCCCACGTGACGAGCGTGGTGATCGGTGTCTCACCGACAAGTGTGGCTTGGAACTGTGAGCGTGTCATACAATAGTTCTCAATCAACATGTTTCACAGTCTGTTGACTGGACAGAGGCGAGAATACGGTGTTTCCCCGGCTTAACCGTGAGATGAAATGTCAAAATGACGACGTAGGGGGTATGAGATGTATCATATGACACGCTGGATGGGTTTCAACGGCTGTGCTGAATACAGGGCGCAACTGCTGCGCAATTAACGGTCACCCTGTACAG
>JAQCMZ010000342.1 GCA_028274825.1 Haloferacaceae archaeon | reverse complement strand
ACCGTGGAGTACACTTGGTTGAGGTCGGGCCACCAGTCTTTCAAAGCGGGGAGGGTGTCCCGGATGCTCCAGACGCGTTGGCGGAGCGTGCCTTCGCTTTCGGGGATTTGCTCGAATTCGGTGAGTGCGTGGTTGTAGGTTTGTCGCACAGTGTCGCGTTGCCAATCCATCGCTTCGCGTTGCTCTGTATCGGGGAGTAAGCGGAAGCGAGGGCTGTACTTCATACGACGTATTTATGTGTACGAAAGATTTCCATTTGATCTTGTTGGTCTGCCTTGGTTGTCACTCGTGCGGGTGCCGTATCCCCGCCCTACTCGCTCGGCTTCGCCTCGCTCCTTGAGGACGGGGGCTTGGCACCCTCACCGCCACCGCTAATCTCGTCGGGTAAGACCAAGCCGGGTCTGGGTCCGATGAGTGATTGTTGTCTATCAGATATCAAATATTTTTGCTCGTGTATCTAGCCGTACCCCCGGTCCGACGACTCTACAGGCCAGTGTCAGAACAGGTCCCCAGGAGTACTGGATTCGGATTCTCGACGACTGTCGGACTCTATAGTATGGATTTCTGTCCCGGTATCCCGCACTACCTCTTGTAACTGCTGGGTGGTTCAATAAAAATTGTCGAGCCTCTCAGAACATCCCGTCGGATTCTGGCCTCAGGATCGCGGGAGCCTCACTGGAAGGCGCCCGGGAGGCCACTTTCTTTGTCAGCCTGGAAGTCGCTTCTCTCGAACTGTTCTTCGACCTCTTGATACTGCTCGCGAGTCTCTTCGGTCACGCTCGCTCCAACCTCGTCGAGTGCGTCCTCGAAGTGTGCCATAGTCACTCGAACGTTTCCGACCGACTCGGCGATATCTTCAGGAGTGACAGAGTTGATGAACTCTCGTGAGGCAGCCATCGATGCTTCCCGCGTCAGCGCTTCGATGTCCGCGCCGACGTAACCGTCCGTCTGCCGGGCCAGTCTGGCCATATCCACATCATCTGCCAGTGGCTTATCGCGGGTGTGAACCTCGAGGATCTTTCGTCGCGCCGGTTCGTCCGGGACCGGCACGTGGACGTGGCGATCGAGCCGGCCTGGACGCAGTAGTGCCGAATCCATCAAATCCGGGCGGTTCGTGGTGGCAATCACCACGACATCTTCGAGACTCTCGAGCCCGTCTAGCTCGGTCAACAGCTGGGAGACGACCCGCTCGCCGACACCCGAGTCTCCGCTAGATTGTCCACGCTCGGTGGCGATAGCGTCAATCTCGTCGAAGAAGATGACCGTCGGGGCATTCTCCCGGGCCTTCGAGAACACTTCGCGAACGCCTTTCTCGGATTCGCCGACGTATTTGTCGAGCAACTCGGGGCCCTTGATCGAGATGAAATTCGACTGTGCCTCGTTGGCGACAGCCTTCGCGAGGAGGGTCTTACCAGTCCCCGGTGGACCGTACATGAGCATCCCTTTTGCGGCTTGCATGTCCAACTCCTCGAACACCTCGGGATAATCGAGCGGCCACTGGATAGCCTCTCTAAGCCGCTCTTTGGTGTCTCCAAGGCCACCAACGTCTTTCCAGGTAACGTCCGGCACCTCGACGAACACTTCTCGGAGCGCCGACGGCTCAATCCCTTTGAGCGCTTCTTTGAAGTCACTCTCTGTGACCTGGATCGAACCCAACACGTCGGCGTCGATCTCGTCTTCCTCGAGATCTAACTCGGGACGGATCCGTCGAAGCGCGGTCATCGCGGACTCTTTGGCGAGATTCTCCAGGTCCGCACCGACGAACCCGTGAGTGTTCTCCGCGAGTGCGTCGACATCGACATCGTCGGTCAGCGGCATGTTTCGTGAGTGGACCTGGAGGATCTCCTTGCGGCCCTCTCGGTCTGGCACGCTGATCTCGATTTCCCGGTCAAATCGGCCGCCTCGCCGAAGTGCGGGGTCGAGCGCATCGACACGGTTCGTCGCGCCGATCACGACCACCTGACCGCGCTCTTCGAGACCGTCCATTAGTGATAGCAGTTGTGCGACCACACGCCGCTCGACATCACCGCTAGTCTCCTCGCGCTTCGGGGCAATCGAGTCTAGCTCATCCATGAACACGATCGCGGGAGCGTTCTCCTGTGCCTCATCGAAGACCTCGCGGAGTTGCTCTTCGCTTTCTCCGTAGTATTTCGACATGATCTCGGGGCCCGACACCGTGTGGAATGACGCGTCGATTTCGTTGGCGACGGCCTTCGCGATGAGCGTCTTCCCGGTTCCGGGAGGGCCGTGTAACAGCACACCCTTCGGCGGCTCAATCCCGAGCCGCTTGAACAGTTCTGGGTGGCGCATCGGCAGTTCGATCATCTCTCTCACCTGCTCGAGTTCGCTGTCGAGCCCGCCAATATCTTCATAGCTGATGTCAGGCGACCCCTCGGCACCGGCTGCTTCTTCACGGATTTCTTCAGCCGGCTGTTCGGAGATCTGCACCTCCGTCGAGTCGGTGATAACGACTGTCCCTGACGGCGCGGTGGACGCGATCTTAACTGGCAGAGCCTGACTCTGGCGACCCCCACCCATGAACCCGAATCCGAACGGGACTCGCAGTGTTTGCCCGGACGTCACCGGTTTCCCCGCGAGTTTGTCTCTGAGGTACCGACCGACATTTCCGCGAATTCCGACCTGTTGAGGGAGTGCGACGGTCACCCGCTCGGCGGGCTCGACTTCGGCCTTCTCGACAGTCACGTTATCGTCGATTCCGACGTTAGCTTCCTGACGGAGGTCACCGTCGATTCGGATGACACCGCTGTCGTCATCTTCAGGATAGCCGGGCCACACGCGGGCGATTGCTGCGCCGCCATCTCCAGAGATCTTGATGAAATCCCCGCCAGACAGGTCCGCGTTGTCAGCTGCAGCCCGGTCGATTGC
The DNA here is from genome assembly GCA_028274825.1 of Haloferacaceae archaeon. Classification (GTDB taxonomy): domain Archaea; phylum Halobacteriota; class Halobacteria; order Halobacteriales; family Haloferacaceae; genus J07HR59. The sequence continues at coordinate 3,760 of JAQCMZ010000342.1, read as the reverse complement.
TGCCAACCGACGACCAGCGTCCTTCTGCTTGAGCGGTTTGACAGTGAGCTTCATTTGTCCACCTCGATCGTCACCACTCCGTTATTAACCGTAGTATCGGACGCTATCCCGGGGAGCGTGAACTCCAGTTCTTCGGAGGCGTCAGCCGGCACCACAATCGCGGTGTCACCGACAGTGTCCACGACTGTGTCTCCGTGGATACCCAGATCCACAGCTACTACCCATCGATCGTCGTATTCGTAGCGACGAAGAGGCTGTTCCCCGTCATCTATCTGAGTCTGCTTCATTGTGCTAACTACAGGTTAGGCTCCCAAGTATATGAATGTTTGTTTGAAAGATCGCATGAGGGCGAGAGACTGCGACATCACAGTCCAATTGCGGTTCCGCTTCACAGGTCAGGCGAGATGACTCGCCGAGGAGAAAGTTGTGTTCGAGATGGCGCGCCCAAGCGGGGATGTCGATAGCTTCGAGACGGAGCAAACAACTGGTGTCGTAACGACGTATGATTCGGTTCGGAGCCTACCACTGTACTACTTCTATGGGATCCCCAGTGCACAGTTCACGGTCGTTCACGCCCGCCCGAGGCGAATACCCCGAACTTGCCACTAAGACAGTTCACTCCTCGAACTCGTCCAGATCAGATTCCGCGTGGCTGTGTTCTCGGTCAGGGAACTCGCCGCTATCTACAGCATCTCGGTACTGCCGGACTGCTTGCTTGATTTCTCCACGAACATCACCGAACTGTTTGGAAAATGACGGTGACCAGTCGTCGAGACCGAGAACATCAGTGATCACGAGGACTTGCCCGTCACAATCAGGGCCCGCTCCGATCCCGATCGTCGGGATATCCAGTGCCGTGGTGACGGCTGTGGCGACGTTCGAGGGGACGTGTTCCAGCACGACCGCGAACGCGCCTGCCTGTTGATGTGCCCCGGCGAGATCGAGTAGTTCTTTGGCCCCGTCTGAGTCCGTTGCCTGCTGTTCGTAACCAAGTTGATTGACGTGTTGTGGCGTCAGCCCCAAATGTGCCATCACTGGGATTCCGAGTTCGACGAGTCGCTCGGTGAGAGCAATCGTGTGTGGTCCGGATTCGATTTTGACAGCATCTGCCCCCGCCTGCTTCAACATCCGCCCCGCGTTCTGAACTGTCTCAGTTTCGTCGACGCCGAACGAGAGAAACGGGAGATCTGCCACGACGAGTGTCTCGTCGGTCGCACGAACAACTGCCCCTGTCCGGCTTTGGACATCGTCAATCGTCACTGGGAGTGTCGAGTCGTATCCCATGACCGTGTTACCCATACTATCCCCGACAAGAATGACATCGATCCCGGCGTCCTCAATAATCGACGCGGTTAATGCGTCGTACGCAGTGAGCATCGTGATCGGGTTCTCATCCTCCCGGTCACGAATCTCTCGGACGGTGGACATATCATAACAATCGAACGCCGCGGATAAATACCAGACGGTCCCGGAGACTGACTCGCCCTACGACTGGAGTCAAATTATCCATCTTGTCTTCGTATGCTGAAATACTGCGGCAGGAGTGTCATCAGATCCTGACAGATCAGTCGCCGAGACGGCGAGTCTGAACGTGGATTTCAGCCACTCTGTCAGAACACCCGGCGAACTCAATCTCATTTCTTGGGTTAGAATACGTTCTGAGACAGCACGGTCTCGGAGCGTTCCGAGATGATTCACGATATGTCACGTATTTGTCTCGGTGGGGTAGCCCACAGTCTTCAGGTGAGTAAGGTGAGTGGCTCGTGGTCGTTCGAGACGGGATACTGATCAGTCAAACGTCTTGATGAATGAGACGGACAAATAACCGAAAACCGTGTCTCTGCCACCCAGAACACACAGTGCTTCTGTGAGTTACTACGCAATCTCGTGATGATGAGAGAGTTGTGGTCTCTCGAACCACGTGACTCCGGGTACTTCACGCCGGGGGGAGTCGAAAGCTCACCGATTTAAACGGGAAAAGTAGCCAACCCAGTTTTTACAGTTCTACTGATCTGCCATCATCCCCGACCGAGACCGACTTGTATTGTGCGTCCGCACGTGAAGATGTGCAACCCGCCGAGACGACAGATCCCGACGGTGTGGACTACGGGTGGGTAATGCAGACTACGTTTGTCGTGACGATTGTTCTCGGAGCGCCAATCGTGGCACTACTGTCGATAACAGCGACGCTTCCTACCTGGAGCGCTCGCGCGGGGTTCGCAGTGAGCGTTGGCGCCCCAATCTGGTTCACGACAGCGGTGTCACTATTCGTTTACGCCAAACGTCGGGCCCCGTCGAGTGACGATACAGATAGCTCCGAGGACCACGGTCAAGATACCGGGCCGACGAATTAATTCGGCCTTATTGAATCTTTTCGTCTGCCTGATGCACTCGACAACGCATCTCGAGAACTATACCGCCGACTCAGCCACTTGCGCAGGTTCCGTGAAGGCGGAGTGTTCTGCTCCTGTGACGGCACGTGCAAACACAGACTCCCGGTGAGTCGAATTCAGAGTGTCCCCGCGAACAGCATGCTCGTGGGGCCCAGCAGACCCGTCGGCTCTGACGAGGGTACAGTCTCCACCGGCATTCAGTCGGAGTGACTCGGTCTGCTCTTTTTTCCGTAGTGGCCCAATCGTTTGAGACTGTCCCTCCTGTCGGGGTTGAATCCGCTTCCGCAGTGGTCACAGAGACAACGAGACTAATCGTATTCGACTCCCGACACTCGCATGTAGATTCAGCCATGAAGAGAAGTCACTCGAGTAACTCAGAGACGAATCGAAACGGTACATTCGCGCGCTCGGCAGCAGTTTCATCGCTTTCAGAATCGCCAATAAACAACCCCCGCTCAGGTGAGATATCTATCGCGTCGAACGCGGCAACCAACGGCTCGGGGGCCGGTTTTCGTCCGGCGACACTATCACGTCCGATAATAGCCGAGACGGCAGTATCCAATCCGTGTGTCTCTAAAGCGATTCGACACGCCGCCTCACAGTTCAGCGAACAGACCGCAGTCGGTCGGTCGTCTTCACGTAAGCGCTGGGCGACCGGCAGTTGGACGGCTTCGCGAGCACCAACTCTCTCGTGTGACGCAATCGCCTCTTCGACGGCCGGTTGTATGCCATGACCGCTCGCAGAATCAATCAATTCCCACAGATCGGACGTTGACGGGTCGACATCTGCCGTTTCGTACACCTCGAGAACGTCGGCTGCAACCTGCTTCCAATCCACTCTCAATCGCACTATTGTTCCGTCCAAATCGTACACGATACCGTCTGGCTCTGTGGAGATGTCACGGATAGCAGTCATTTGCTAACACACTCACCTGCGCCCGTTTCAACGTTTCCAGTCGAATTCAGCCGCTCTCGTCAGTGAGTGAACGAGGCAAGTGAGTGACAAGGTGATGAGATGAGAGCAAACTCATCGTGTGAACCATCTTGGTTTTCTCGCTCACGGCTTTACCGCCCGTTTTTCGAGAGTCGAAAGAGTCTCGATGCAGTCAGGCTTGCCGGGTCACACTGGTACGGCCCCACCTCCGTTTGCAGGCGAGTAAGGACCCGCCCGCCGTGGACTGGCCGGCCCGTGGCCGTGGAACCCCGCGGTGGTCGCCGTGGGTGAACGTCAAATATCGAACCTCAGCGACTAGTCGATTCCTATTTATTCTGTCCCAGATATGAATTCCCTATGACAGTCGACCGACTCACGAGCGTGACATTACCCTTGGTCGCCATTTACCTGATTCTGCTGCTCACAGTGTGTC
>JAQCMZ010000334.1 GCA_028274825.1 Haloferacaceae archaeon | reverse complement strand
GTAGCCGAGCGCCCGACAACTGGCGGTTCGAGTGTCCGCCCACACTGGAAACAGAGTGTGGCCCGATGTGGGAATCACACACCAACCACCGGGCAAATACTCGCAGAGAAAGTCACTCCGAGTCCGTCGCAGTCTGTTGGACTCTCTGTGGCCAACACAACACTGGGTGTCCGAACACGACAGACGAGAGGAGTCCCGGGGTGGCCACTCCCAGGAGACTGCCCATCGATTGGTCACTCACCGATTCCAACGGTGTGTTGGCTTGGGAGTCTGCAACCCTGCCACTCCCAACCCAGCGGTGCGGTGGGATTCGGCCGCGGTCACGCGGAGGAGAATGTCAAAGCTGTATAAGTACATATACAGGCGATACCGAATCCTGGAAGTCCACCGCACCCACAAGTCAAAGATTCTCAACCACTCTCAAGAGGAGGAGATGCTCGACCAGCACGCGTGGAGTGCCAGCAAACTCTGGAATGTCGCCAACTATCACTGCCCTGACGTATGGAACGAGACGGGTGAGATTCCTAACCATAGCGACCTCAAAGAAGAGTTGAAAACCCACCACAACTACGACGGACACCACTCACAGGCCAGTCAGCGGGTTCTGGAGGAACTCGCTGAAGCCTTCAGCTCGTGGGATGGCTCAGACGACGACAGAGACAATCCACCTGGCTATCGGAAGAAAAACTACTATACCGACCACGGCAATCGCGTCCACGAAGAGCATCCACGCTCGACAGTCACATGGAAGCAATATGGTATCAAACACGACGCGGAACACAACCGTGTACGCCTGTCAAAAGGGCGTAATCACAAACCATACCCTCGGGCACGGGAATATATTCTCGTTGAATACGAGACCGTTCCTGATGCCACTATCGAGAATTTGAATCAGGTGAGAGCAGTCTGCGACTCTCAGAAAGAACGGTGGCAGCTCCATCTCGTGTGTACAGAGCACATTGAGACACCAGATTCACCTGGGGACGAGACAGCAGGTATCGACCTCGGCATCTGTAATTTTGCCGCAGTCCCGTACAGTTCTCAGGATGCTGAACTCTATCCTGGAACCCGCCTCAAACAAGACGGTTACTACTTCCCCTAAGAAGATTGTTCACTGCAATGATTCATCAGGAGATGAGGCTTTGCGACTGCATCACAAGTGGTCTGAGCGTCGCACCCACTTTTTCCACTCTCTTGCAAAACACATCGTCAAACGGTGTATCGAGAAAGAGGTGGGTCGAATAAACGCTGGTGATTTGGAAGGCGTTTGTGAAGGCGAAGATGGAAAGTCGAAAAACTGGGGTCGTCACGGGAACCTCGACTTGCACGGGTGGGCGTTTGACCGCTTCACAAATATCCTCGAATACAAGCCGAAGGCCAGTGGGATTGCGGTCTTCAGAGTTTCTGAGAGAGACACGAGTAAGATATGTTGCATCTGTGGTGAGAAAGATCAGAGTCAGCGTGTCGAGCGTGGCTTGTACGTCTGTGAATCGTGTGACGCGGCGTGTAACGCGGATGTGAATGGTGCAGAAAACATCCGTGTCGGTATTGCGGAAACAGAAAGTCACTCCGAGTCTGCATTCAGTTTGGGTGAAGAGAGGAGTAACGGCTGGTTGGCACAGCCACAAGTCTCCCTTCATGACCTCTCCCGCGGATTCCAACCGCGGACAGAGGTGGTGGGCTGCAACCCATAATCCCCCAACCGCGGTCGGGATTCCTTCGTCTTCAGGCGGAGGAGGATTTCAATCACGCTATCCGGTGTGAGGGGTGGCGGTGACTGCCGAAGTCGAGATGTTGACTGGACAAGACTTAGGCGTTGAACGGCCCTAATTACGTATATGAGCACGGTCCCTAAACGGGAAGAGATCGATGACGAATTCAAGTGGGCTCTGGAGAGTATTTTCGAAAGCGATAGCGAATGGCAGGAAGCATACGACGAGATCGGCGGCTGTGTCGCCGAGATCAGCGAGTACGAGGGCACCGTTACCGATAGCCCGGGGACACTGCTCGAATTGCTGGAGAAACGCGAGGAAATCGCCCGCGAGGTGTCCCGTGTAGCCGTCTACGCACAACTGCGAAGCTCCGAGGACACCCGGAGCGGTGAGTACCAAGCGATGTCAGCGAAAGCTAGTTCGCTGCGGGCTGACGCCTCTAGTGCTGCCTCGTTCATCGACCCGGAACTGCAGGAACTTGACCGCGAGACAATTGACACGTGGATTGACGAAGTCGAGGGCCTCGCAGAGTATGACCACTATTTCGACGACGTGCTCCGTGCCAAAGAACACACGCGCTCAGCAGAAGTCGAGGAGGTCATCGCAGAACTCTCGGAAGTCACCGGGGCACCGAGTGAGATCTACTCAATGCTGACGAACGCCGACATGAGTTTCGGCACTATCGAGGATCCCGACGGCAACACTGTCGAAATCTCACAGGCTAATTTCACCACTCTCCAGAAGCGGCCCAACCGGGCGTTTCGCCAGGATGTGTATGAGACGTTTTACAACGAGTGGGGAGAGGTCCGGAACACAGTCGGGACATCGTTGGAAAAAGCGGTTCGTAAACACGTGATCTCGGCTGAGATGCGCGGCTACGACACGGCACGGGCGGCTGCTCTGGACGGCCCCAACGTCCCACCGGCAGTGTACGACACACTCGTCGAGACAGTACGTGGAGAAATCGACGCACTTCACCGACACGCAGAATTGAAACGGCAGGCACTTGATATCGAGACGCTGCGACCGTGGGATCTGTACATGTCGCTGACCGGCGACGAAGGACCAGAAATCCCGTACGAACAGGCCCGTGAGTGGATTGTCGAGGCGGTCGCGCCGCTGGGAGAGTCGTATCAAAATCGGGTAGCAGAGGGGCTCGACTCCCGGTGGGTCGATGTCTACGAGAATCAGGGGAAACGAGCCGGCGCGTTTTCCTCGGGGACGTACGACACTCAACCATTCATCATGATGAATTATCAGAGCGATGTCTCGTCGATGTTTACGCTCGCACACGAGTTGGGCCACTCGATGCACTCGGAGCTGGCCGGCGACACTCAACCGTGGCATGACGCCGACTACGAGATATTCGTCGCGGAGATTGCCTCAACCGTCAACGAAACACTACTTACCCACCACCTTCTCGAGACGCTCGAAGACGACGAACTTCGGGTTCACTTACTCGACGAGTATCTCGAGCGGTTTCGATCGACGCTGTTTCGCCAGACCATGTTCGCCGACTTCGAACATCGGATCCACACCCGTATCGAGGATGGCGAGTCACTCACACCCGATGTCCTCGACCAGATGTACGGCGAATTGAACGCGGCATTTTACGAGCCTGCAGAGATGGACGAAGGAATTACGCGAGAGTGGGAGCGGATCCCGCACTTCTATTACAATTTCTACGTCTACCAGTACGCGACGGGGATTTCGGCTGCTGCCGCGATTGTCGAGCGGATTCGAGAGGAAGGCGACCCTGCAGCCGCTGATTACCGCGAGATGCTGAAGACCGGCGGAGCAGATTATCCACTTCCAGTGGTCGAACGAGCAGGCATCAATATGAGTCGCTCTGATCCTGTCGAATCCGCGATCGGCATCTACCGCGAGTATCTCGACCGAATCGAGCCACTCCTCGATCTTTGAACCAGCCACGATTCTGGGAATGATGATTACACGAATCGAGGCGAAAGCCCACCTCTTTAGCGAACACGGGACGCTGTGAAGACTCTGGATTTCCGAGTAGGTTGGCGTCCGTGAGGAACCAATCTCTGCTATCTCTGTCTGTGAGCGTCACCTGACGGACTGCAGAAGTGGGATGAAGCGAACGTGAGGCGACACAGCCGCCGTGTCGTGCTTGAGCAGAATCCGAACTATCCATTTGCGAGATTAGACAGACTCTGACGGACCGATTCCCGGTAGCTGGACGATCAATGTGTTGAGTATCTCGGGAGCGACTCCGGAGGAATTCGGTCGCTCAACTCATTGGCCTACCAGAGATATTGCACGCAATGTGTCGAGACCCAAAGGCACATTTAGGCTCGCCCGTTATGTGTGGACAAGTAATGTCACGGAGTCCTTCGCTCCCGGACCGGCCACGTCTCGATCTCGACCCTGATATGAGCGAGACCGAGCGACTCGAGGCCATCCGGCAGCATTACGATCGCATCCTGCAGGTTAATGATGAACTCGAAAACCGGATCGACCAAGCACAGTCGAGACGAGCAGAACTCCGGTCCGATGTCGATCAACTCAAGCGGGAAAACGAAGTCCTCAAGACATCTTCACTGTATGTCGCGTCAGTCGAGGAGATGACAAACGACGGGGTTGTTATCAAACAGCACGGCAACAATCAGGAGGTGCTGACCGAGCCGTCAAGTCGCGTCGAGAAAAAGCTAGAACCGGGTGACCGAGTCGCAATCAATGACTCGTTCGCCGTTCAGGCGCTCCTCGACGACGAAACTGATGCACGAGCCCAGGCCATGGAAATCACCGCCTCGCCGGACGTCAGGTACGATGATATCGGTGGAATAGGCGACCAGATCCGAGAGGTCCGAGAGGCCGTCGAAGATCCACTGAAAGACCCAGAGATGTTTCAGGAAGTCGGTGTTGACCCGCCGAGCGGTGTCCTCTTGCACGGCCCGCCAGGAACGGGAAAGACGATGCTCGCGAGAGCTGTCGCTAACCAGACCGACGCCACCTTTATTAAGATGGCCGGCTCGGAGCTGGTGCGGAAATTCATCGGCGAAGGTGCTCGTCTCGTTCGTGACCTGTTCGAACTCGCCGACGAGAGGGAGCCGGCAGTTATCTTCATCGACGAGATCGATGCTGTCGCTACGAAACGGACCGACTCGAAAACCTCCGGCGACGCGGAGGTCCAGCGGACGATGATGCAGCTGCTCTCAGAGATGGACGGCTTTGACGACCGGGGCGAGGTCCGGATTATGGCCGCCACCAACCGGTTCGACATGCTCGATGAGGCAATTCTCCGGCCCGGTCGGTTCGACCGTCTTATCGAAGTACCAAAGCCAAATATCGACGGCCGCGAACAGATCCTCAAGATTCACACCCGTGATATGAATATCTCTGCAGATGTCGATCTCAGAGAGGTCGCCCAAGGTCTCGGTGACGACTACTCAGGCGCGGATATCGCATCGCTCGCCACCGAGGCGGGGATGTTCGCGATCCGAGACGGTCGATCTGCCATCGAGTTGGTGGATTTCAATGACGCTAGCGACAAAATCGAAGAAACCGACGACGATCTCGACGCTGTCATTGACTATCAGTACTGATCATCAGAGGGTTTTTGTTCGGGTTGATTTTTGCCAGCCCTCTTTGACACTGTCTGTCGGAAGATTGAGTCGACTTCGACAGTGGTAGCAGGGAGAAAGATACGCTGAGACGGGAAAGGCCCCGTTCTAATGGACTTTCGGCCAGAGAGAAGCCAGTGATCCTGAGGTGTCAGTGGAGAGACGCGACGAGAAAGTGCAGTCGACCGGCGAATATCGAGGGTTCGTAACCCATTAGCAGGCAGACACTCCCAGATATACCAATGGACACAATCCGGATCGTCGCAGGTGTCGGCACAGGACCGACGGCCACCGCTGCATACGATGATGCGCTCGCGGACGCCGGGATTCACAACTATAATCTCGTGACGGTCTCATCGATGATTCCGGCGACCGCAGATATCAAAATAGTCGAAACCGCGCCGCCGCTCGGGTCACCGGGGAACAAACTGACTATCGTGCAGGCGCGAGCGACCGCCGACCCCGGAGACGAGCAGCGAATCACTGCGGGGCTCGGGTGGGCAACAGGCCCCAAGTTCGGTGTGTTCTATGAGGCTGCTGGGCCCGACCCAGACACTATTGTCGCCGAATTGAGACAAGGGTTACAAAACTGTGTCGACCGTCGTGATGTGTCAGTTCCTAATCGAGGATCTAAGATTGTCGAAGCCAACCCTTGTCCCGACCAGTACACAGTCGCGCTCACGGCAGGGGTCTACGGCAAGAGCAGGTCGATACAGAAATAATCAGACATCACCGATCTACTCACCTTCGCACGGTGACGCTTGCTCGTTGAGAGTGGGAGTTGCATACCGTTGAGGAAGACGCGTTCTCGTCTACCGCTCAACGTGTGTGCCGAGGAGGTCGGCAGTGGCAATTTGATCATCTGTGATCCTGGCAACTTTGATGCCAGTCTGTCGACAGCCAGCATGTGTGTCGACAGTCCAGACTCGAGGGTCAGTCACTGGTGACTCGCCCGGCGCGAGCTAACCGGTCCGTAACCTCTCTACCGTTGGTTCGGCACCTCTTACCGGGTCGTGTGAAGTCCGTATCAGTGTGTATGTTATGGAAGATTCAAGTCTAAAACCCCGCCCTTCAGGGCGGGGATACAGCCGACAACTCCTCCACTAATCACGCTCGATGGCACTGTTGGATATTCCACGCCCAGTCGCTACTTTCATCGAACAATCTCTCATAACTGGTTATGAACACAGTCCGATGATGGAGACAACCCGTACCTATCGAGCGAAAATCGTCAACCACCAACAGGTGAGTGACGACCTCGACCAGTGCGGGTTCTCCGCGTCGAAACTGTGGAACGTCGCCAGATACGACACGCAAGGCCGGTGGAATGAAGACGG
>JAQCMZ010000324.1 GCA_028274825.1 Haloferacaceae archaeon | reverse complement strand
GGATCATCGAGATACTCGAATACGTCTTCGCGCGGAGTATCAATCGTCAGTGTGTGTTCAACGGGAATCATATTGGCAAATACGGGACTGCCCAGTGTCAAGCCGTCGGTGGTTTCCAGACAATCGGACCGAACCGAGTTTCCGATAGGCGGTTTCAAGCTACGATATCCATGCACCGAGATGTCGAGACCGGCTCCCGACTTGAGGTGGGTGACGTGACCGATATCGTCAACGAATCCATCCCGGACGATACTGAGGGCGCTGTCACGGTGTTTTCTCGCCACACCACTGCTGGCGTTATTATCAACGAGCCTGAAGACGGATTACTGACAGATATCGAGCGGGTTCTAACCGAGATTGTCCCGGACGACGGGTGGCGCCACGATCTAATCGATGACAACGCCGATTCGCATCTGCGTGCGGCACTCCTCGGTGAGAGTGCAACGATTCCGGCACACGACGGACAGCTTGATTTGGGCACCTGGCAGGCAGTTTTGTTCGGAGAATGTGATGGACCTCGGCGCCGGTCGCTTGAGGTTATCGTTCACTGACCTGTGTTCACCCCGATTGGAGGCACTTACCGTGGGACCGAGACGAGACCCCCGGTTGAAACCGAGAAAGCCGGTCAATGCGGAACGACCGGAAGTTCACCCCTTCACGACCAGATCTGAGCGACACTGTAGTGGGTTCAGTATCGACTGGACACCAGATCCACAGATAGTTGTTCCCCCGAATCCGTGTCGACAACTCCGCCCGTCAGAAGCCATTATGCTAGAGTGCGACATCTGAGAGACCCCTGCCGCGAGTGGTATTTCACGGCTCCAGGCGTACAGAGCGGTTAACAGCTGTTTTATCGATACGGCAGAGAGTCAGGACGTGTCGGGGCGAACACTCTGCTCGGAGTCTAGTCAGATCGGGTCTCAGGACTCGCCATTCTTGGCCGCTCTGTGACACACAGAATCGACACTCGGCGAATCAGCCGAACGGGCCGCCGCCACCGCCCATCATGTCGCTGAGATCGCCGCCTTGGCCTTGCATTTTCTTCATCATCCGCTGCATGTCGCCATCGCCCATCCCCTGAAACTGCTTGATCGTGCGTTCCATCATCCGGTGTTGCTCGAGTAACTCCCGGACAGTTTCCTCGTCAGCCCCAGAGCCGCGGGAGATCCGCTCTACGCGTGACCGGCCGACACTACGGGGATTTTCTAATTCAGCGTCCGTCATCGAGTCCATGATGACATCGAACATTCGCATCCGGTCTTGAGTCACATCCATCGCGTCATCGGGAAGTTCGTCCATCATCCCGCCACCGAGCCCGGGGATCATATCCATCACTTGATCGAGCGGGCCCATCCGGTTCATCGCCGCCATCTGTTTTTGCATGTCTTTCAGGGTGAACTCTCCCTGGAGCATGTCTTCGGGGTCCCAGTCGTCTTCTTCTTCACGGGTTTCTTCCATCGCGCGTTCGACCCGTTCGGACAGTTGCTTGAGGTCGCCCATCCCGAGGAGTCGGGAAATGAATCCTGACGGCTCGAACCGCTCGATATCCTGTACCGTTTCACCAATCCCGAGGAAGGCAATCGACGAATCCGTCTCGTTCACGGCTGTCAGCGCGCCGCCGCCTTTCGCGGTGCCGTCTAGTTTGGTGATCATCACACCGTCAATCCCGATCGACTCTTCGAATTCACGGGCCTGCTGTTTGGCTCCCTGTCCAATCGCCGCGTCTAACACCAGTAACGACCGATCAGGATCGACCGCAGCGTCGATTTCCTCGATTTCGCTGATCAGATCATCTTCGAGAGCGTGTCGCCCTGCCGTGTCGACGATATGCACATCAGCCTCTGCAGTCGCATCTAACCCGTTCCGAGCAATCTCGATAGGGTCCTCCGAGTCGGGTTCACCGTAAAATTCGACCTCAGCTCGACTCGCCATCTGCTCGGCCTGGTCGTAGGCGCCGGGACGGAAGGTATCCGTCTGGATCACCGCCGGTTTGAGCCCTTTCTTCGCGAACCACCACGCCATCTTGGCGGCACTCGTGGTCTTGCCCGATCCCTGAAGTCCCGCCAAGAGAATTGTTTGATTCTCTAGCGGAACTTCTGTAGAGTCTCCGACAAGATCTACCAGCTCCTCGTAGACGATTTTTAACACGTGATCGCGAGCGGTAGTGCCAGCAGGCGGCTCTTCGTGGAGTGACCGCTGCTCGATACTGTCTGACAGTTCCATGACAAGCGAGACATCGACATCCGCAGAGAGTAACGATCGCTGAATCTCTTTGACGATCTCTTCGACGTCTTCCTCATCGATCCGGGTTTTCCCGCGAAGTTTGTCGAGGCTGCCCCGAAGAGAACTTCCGAGATCGTCAAGTACCATTTGATAAGGATACGCCTCGGCTCGGCTAAAGGCTTTGTCTCCACAGAAGATTACAGTGGTTCGAGGCGAAAGCCCACGGCTTCGTGGGATGAAGCCGACGACGGAGAACCACACACGCTATTCTTGCACACTAGCATCCGTTCCAGTCACGTATAAAGAGTCCGTATACTCGGACAGACATGCGATGTGCTGCTGCGGGGACCCTGTTCACGCTCAAGATGGCCACGAGCGGGTCGCGACTACTTACATACCACCGCCACCCAGCAGTACACACTGTCGCCCCGAGTGACTCCCCTGTGGCGGGTGCACACTGGGAGTCAGGCTGATGAGCCTGCTGTCTGGACGCTCGTGAGTGCCACGCTCTCGGTCTCGCAGAGAGCGGGCAACACTGAGCGGATATTCAACCCACCGCAGCCTCCTCTGAGAGGGCCGAAGCTGCCTCAGCAAACCCGCACGGTCACAGCCGCAATTATCAGCAGTGCAGGATAACTGACGGAGGAATCCCACGGCTTCAGGGGTGGGAGGAGGTCAAGAACGAGGCTCCGACATTACTGTCGCCGGAAGCGACGTATCCGATGTCACCCGCGGGTTTGGAAAGTGATAATTTGGACAATAATACTATATCTGTAGGCCAAACAGAGACCGATAGACGATGTCGGATCGCAACTACGAGCAGATGACGACAGCGTTCCCCCGTGAGGAGGCGTGGGTCGTCCACGCGGCGCTGCTATCCCAGGTGGAGTCGGCGCTTGACGACGGTGAACCTGCTCCCGCAGAGTTAGAATTGGTACAGTGTCTCGAGACGAACGGCTGGATTGACGACAGTGATCTGGAACTCGTACGAGATGCGTTAGTGCAGTATCTGCCGAACGGACCCACTCGAGATGAGGGCCCAGGCCAGACTGCACTGCGGGCCGTGACCGATCAACTCGAACAGAATACCCAGTCTCTGCCACCGTGACCGCCCCCTACCAGTAGCTGGTGATGTGACGAGCAGTTGCGACCGAATCCGCACGAATCCGTAGGAACTTCGCGTGAAAGGCCCGTTTGCACGGTCCATCTGTATCCCGAAAATCACGTTACCACCAACTGTTATTCGTGTTCGATCGGCAGGGCTGAGCGTTCAGACTCTGCAACCGCCTCAATCACCAGCTCCGCGAGGTCGATGATTTCGAGATCGCCATCGAAGTCGCCAGTCTTGCACCCGTCCTCGAACATCGTCAGACAGATCGGACAGGCGACGACGAATTTCTCCACAGCGGGTTCTGTGTCGATATCCTCTATTGCCTCCCGAAGTCGCTGCTCACTCGGTTTGGGGTCTTCCTCAAACTCGAGCCACAACCCACCACCACCTCCGCCACAGCAGACTGACTCGTCACGGGTGCGCGGCATCTCGCACAGTTGAGCGCCGGTCGCCTCGATGAGTCGGCGGGGTGTCTCGTACTCGTCGTTGTACCGCCCGAGGTGGCAGGGGTCGTGATACGTGACGGTGTAGTCTAGTTCTGCCCCGTCGAGGTCGAGTCTCTTCTGCTCAACGAGTTCTTCGATGGCTCGTGTCCAGTGGTACACCGGGATTTCATTATTTTCGTTCCACCGGCCATCATACTCGAACGGCATTATCGGGTCACTCGCGTACTCACCGAAATCAATCTCGGGGTATTCGTTGCTGAACGTGTTATACGAGTGCGGGTCAGTACACACGATTTTCTCGAACTCACAGGCGTCGAACGACTCGACATGGTGGCCTGCCAACTCGAGATACAGAGATTCCTCACCGAGTCGACGGATATCGTTTCCGTCGGCTCGTTCGTCATCGAAGAGAATCCCGAATTCGACGCCGGCGTGTTGAAACAACCTTGCGAGCGACTTAGCAATCTGGGTGTTTCGCTCGTCAAAACTCGGATAGTCACCGACGTACCAGAGAAATTCCACGTCAGTCTCGCGAGCGTCGGTAATGTCGAACGCGAGATCGCCAGCCCAGTCGGCGCGAGTCCGCTGTGACTCGCCGAATACGTTGCCGTCGGTCATGACATTCTGGAATACGTTCTGGAGGCTATCCTCGAGTGTTCCCGTATCGACACATTGCCGATTTAGTCGGGTGACTGTCGTGAGGTGTTCAACTGCGACGGGACACGCTTGCATACAGGCCATACAAGACATACACGACTCTATGGTTTTTACTTCGATCACACCGCCACTCTCGGAGACGATCGGTACCGTTCCGCCATCTGTCGCAGACTGTTCGGACACC
>JAQCMZ010000321.1 GCA_028274825.1 Haloferacaceae archaeon | reverse complement strand
CGGCGTGCGAAAGCGGCTGGTGCGCGAACCTTTGCGGTGACGAATACATTGGGGAGTACAGTAACTAGAGAGGTTGATGAGACTGCGTTCATCCGGGCTGGGCCGGAGATTGGCGTGGCAGCGACGAAGACGTTCGCCTCACAGGTCGCGACGCTTGCGATGCTTGCTGTGGCGATTGGTCGTGAGCGGGGTGCGTTGGCGGCTTCTACTGCGCGCTCCGTGTTGGAGGATTTACAAGGAGTTCCGGGGGCGGTCCAGCAGGTCCTTGATGCGGAACCGCAGGTGCGGGAGGCTGCACAGGAGTACCAACACAGTGAGGCGTTCTTCTTTGTCGGGCGTGCGCTTGGCGTGCCCGTCGCGTTAGAAGGAGCACTAAAACTGAAAGAGATCTCGTATGACCACGCTGAGGGCTTTGCGGCAGGTGAACTGAAACATGGGCCGCTCGCGTTAGTGACTCCAGAGACGCCTGTGTTAGCGGTGTTGACTGACGGGAGTCATGCCGCAGAGACGATGAACAATGTGACTGAAGCGCAGACGCGTGGCGCGCCCGCGCTGGGGTGTGTGTCAGCAGGCGATGCGTACGACACGCTCGATGTCTCGTTCACCGTGCCCGACGTGGGGATTGTTGAGCCGTTGGTGGCGAATGTGTATCTCCAGTTGTTCGCGTATCACGTGGCAAACGAGAAGGGACGGTCGATCGACAAGCCGCGGAATCTGGCAAAAAGCGTGACGGTTGAGTGAGAAACAGTTAACGAGGGGTACAAGGAACTCAAATAGGTGACTGGAGAGATCGTGTATCCCTCTGTCGAACTCATCCTCGATCTCCACGAACAGATCGAAGTTAGGAATCAGACTACAATAGTCTAAACATAATAGTCTATCTACTAATAGAGACAATACTGCTTCGAAAATACAGCGGCCAGCCGCATCGTCGCTAGCGAGGCCCTGCTGGTTTTCGTGACCAAAGAAGAACGCATTTTGCCCATATCCCTGTAGTAGGACTATGCCTCACGACTGCGACGATTGCGGAGAGTCGTTTGCGACACTCACCCGTCTCCGCCTCCACGACTGTGAGGATGTCCAGTCAGAGACATCCGTTGGCTCGGCTAATCTCGAACAGTCAGAATCCACAGGTTCGTCGCCAGCTGGCAAACGAAACGCATCTGTCGCCGAACTTGATACCCTACTCGACCGCTTCTCGGATGGTGACAGAGACGCCCTTCACGACGCAGTCGCCGAGTTCGAGTCGACACTCTCGGCTGCGGTTGAGGAAGACAATAGTGGCGAAACATACCGAGACGTGTTCTGGCCGTACCACGAGCGCGTTAGTGACGCTCTTGATGAGGCGGCGCAAGCAACTGGCTGGTGTTTCCTCGAGGAAGTGATCGATACGCACGATCCTACTGTGGATGACGAGATCCCGCTCGTGACGCCCACGGTCGCGAATGCCGTAGGGCGGAGTGTGATCCGCACGCGGTTGACCGATAGCGTGTCAGCGATTCCAGTTTCAGCACTCGAATACCTCGATTCCGTCGCAGTCACTGCCGCCGATACAGCCGATACCACACGGGAGGAGGTCCACGCGTACGGGTGGGGAATCGGTCATCCCGACCACTCGGTGGCCGACCGTCTCCACACCCGTGCCTCAGAGGATATCTTCTCCGTCAACCCGACGCTCGAACACGCGTTCTACGCCGACCAGTACGCGGCGGTCGATCTGCTCGAATCGTTGGTGAGAGACGAATCGATCGACGGGACGCTCCCTCGCATCACCCGTGATGATATGCCGTATCGTCGCTATCTGCTCGACTGCGTCTACGGGCTACAGACGGACGACAACTGGCCAGGGATGCCACGGTACTACGACTGGCACGAGGAATTCGACTACACGTTCGAGCTGGACGACACGGTCGAACAGCGCATCCGTGACCTCGTCGAAGAGGAGAGACTCGATACCAACCTGCCGAACGACTGGACGTTCCGCGATCTCGGTATCTGAGCGGACCAACAGCACGTTTTATAATACCTCTAAGAAGGAATCTATGTCCAGTTCTCTCACGAAATTGGCATGGAGTTACCGGAACCGGATGCCGGGGACCGATCGTAGGGGCCGGGTTATCGATCGTCGAGATTCAGTTGGGACGGGTGACGACGTATCGACAGACACTACCTGCCATGGATGCGGTGGCGCAGGACGACATCATGCCGGCGTGTCACTCCGCACACACAGAGTAGCATATAAATTATAAATACTTGTACGTAGTAAGACAACGCATGAGTACTGAGAACTCGGATGTTGTCGGCCATGACCCGCCGAGTGGTGACGGCGCATCGATTGCCCTCACCCTTCCCGTGAGCGCAGACAATCTGTTTAAGCATGGCGCGAGCCGGTACGTCCTCAATTTCCTCGCAGACTCCCCCGACATCAACGTCTCAATCCGCGCACTCTCGCGTATCACCCCCTTCAGCGAACGCGCAACGCGACAGGCTGTCGACGCACTCGCCGACGCCGGTCTTCTCGAGGTCGAACCCCACGGAAACGCCCACCGCGTACGGATTAATCGGACACGGCTCCACGTCCCGACTGACCCGATCGAGAGCATTCCCCAGATCCCGTATCGTACCCCTGTCCGCGTTGCGTGCCAGTATCTCAAGAGCGAATTCGAGGAGGTTCTTGGGATCATCCTCTTCGGCAGCGTCGCCCGTGGAGACGCCGACCGACGATCCGACATCGATCTCTGGATACTGGTTGACGACGATCTCTTTGCGGCGCGAGGAGCTGCTAACGAGCTTGCCCGGACGTTAGAGGGGTTACAGATACCACCGACGATCTCTCTCGCTGAGGCCGAGTCTGTTGATTTCGAGACGCATTGGGAGACAATCCGCGAGCGGCTTGAAGCGGAGGACACCAACTGGGCCTCGGCCGAGCGTCACTCATTCGAACTCATTGTCGAGACGCCTGCCTCGATTCTCGGCCAGTCCGACCGCGTTGCTCCTGAGAAATTGTTCGGTGAGGGGATCACCCTCCGCTCGACGAAGACCTTGGAGCGCGTGAAACGTGAGGTGATCACGAATGAGTAACCCGGATCGAATCGCCGAGCGGCTGGCGGCCGCCGAAGATGCCTTCGCACACGCCGATGGACGGCCGAAGTTCGAGCCCGAAGTGAATGCCTCTCGAGACGCCGAGCCAGGTGAAGTAGCGATCCAGAAAGCATGTCGACTCCTCGAGGTGGTCGAGGGGATCGACGATCTCGGAGCGTACTACGGCGCAATCTTGGAACACTCCTTCATTGTGATCGAGCAGACACTCCAGGGGTATCTGCTCGCACGCACCGGCGTCGACGAACGTGAGCTCCGGAACCACACTGCCCCCTACGAGCTGGCCAAAGGGCGGGTTCCGCTCGAAGACCGAACGCTTGATCGACTTGCGGCAGTCTACGATGACCGGCGAACGAGCCACTACTACGGGACAACGGTGACGACTGCGGCTCAAGCCGACCGGATGCGCGAGGTTGCCGTCGCTGTCCACGATCATCTGGTTAATTTCGATGGCCGCCTCGGGACATTCTGTCGGTGCACTCGCACCTAATTCTGACCATGACCACGCTCCACATCACTGTCGGCAACCGAGAACAGCTCCGTCAGAACGCGTTCCAGATCATTCAGAATACTGACGCCGATGATCC
>JAQCMZ010000312.1 GCA_028274825.1 Haloferacaceae archaeon | reverse complement strand
TACCTGAAAGTGCGAGCATTACCTACTCGAATTATCATATGGCAGGACTCACAAACGCCAACGTTAGTCGGCTGCGTGTGTGGCTCGATTACACCTCCAAGACGAGGACGACCCGTGCGCTCATGATAGCGATTGCGTACGATTATGGTGTCTCTTCGTCTGAACTCGCAGACCGATACGGCACCGACATAGACGAAATCGACCGTATTATCGCGGACGTGGACTCCGAACAGACCTCCGTCGCAATCGCGCGCTACGAGGGTGTTGACTTTGAGGAAGTTGCTGCCGCGTCAAATCTCTCGGTGCAGACGGTGATTGACTGGTTCACAGCGCTAGCCACTGACCCAGTGTCGGAGGCGGCTGACGTCATCTCGCGATACGCGTCACGCACCCCAGGGCCCCTACTCTCGCGGTCTCCCTCGACTGTGTACTACCTCAGCCACGATGCTATCATCGAGAACGGCTGGTCGCTCGATGACGAGAACCTGTTCTCGAAGGCGAAAGAGGCTAATTTGGGACTGGCAGACCACGGCAAATTCCAGGCGAACGCTGAAGAAACCGTTCTCGACGCAGCAGAACGAGGCGGTCGGTCCTGGCCGTATGCCTGCCGTGGTGGCGCCTGTGCAAACTGTGCGGTGCTCGTCCTGGAGGGTGATGTCGCGATGCCGGGCCAATCGATTCTGTCTGAAAAACAGGTGCGAGAGACGAACGCGCGGCTTTCGTGTGTCGGCGTTCCCGTCACTGACGAGGTGAAAATCATCATCAACGCCCAGGACCGGGATGAGTTCTCGGAGTTACTGTTACCATCACCGTCAGGTGAGTCCGCCTGACGCTGGCCGGCCCTGGCATCTTTGAGACACAGTCTTTCCCGACTAACGGGACACTCCACTGTCGCACCGTGATTGTGACCGCTTGTCTGGCTCCAGATTGGCTGCAGTCACTGGATTCCTATCGGCTGTTGTGTGGGGTTAGACCGTGTCGATTGCCGACTCGATATGGGTTTGCACGTCCGCGACCAGATCGTCGACGGCGTCACTTTCTGCGTACAGGCGCAGGTACTCCTCGGTCCCGCTGGGGCGGACGAGTGCCCACGAGCCGTCAGCAAACGAGAGTCGCACACCGTGTTCGGTTTCAACTTCTGACTCCGGGTATCTCTCTGGGAGACGCTGTCGCAACTCTCGCATCACCGGTTGTTTTGCTCGATCCGGACACTGAATACTCACCTTCCGGTACGGACGTTCGTTGATTGGGTCACGAAGCGCAGCTAAACTGTCGGAGGCGACTACCCGTGTTAGTATGGCCGCAGAGGCGATCCCGTCTATCCATCGGCCCAGGTCTGGGTGGATGTGTTTCCACGGCTCAGCCGCAAAGACTACCGTCGTGTTCGCATCTGTGTCGGCCAGTTCATTGACGCGGCTAATCCCCTCGTGGAGAGCGCCCAACCGGACACGCTCTACCCGACCACCAGCCTCCCGAACACGAGCGTCGATCCGACCGGATGCGTTCGGTGTAGTGACAACCACCGGGTCTGTGGCCCCGCTCTGAGACACGTAGTGTTCCGCGAGGATCGCCACCACAGTATCTTCGTGAACAATGTGTCCCCAGCGATCCACGATGACGATCCGGTCTGCATCACCGTCGTGACCGACACCAAAGTCGATTGCGTCGGTCTCACTCGCCACAGTAGACGCAGCACTGTCGAGATCATCTGTCACATCACGATCGGTCGTGTCATCGATACCGGGAGCCGGATAGCCGTTCACACTGGCGATGAACCGCCGGAGATCGATCAGCGATTCAGCCGTCGGCTTACTCGTTCTCCCCGGGAATCGGCCGTCGACATTCGCGTTGAGAGTGACGATGTCCGCGCCGAGTTCCCGAAGCACGGCGGGAGTCGAGTCGGCGGCGACTCCATTCCCGCAGTCGACTGCAATCTTGAGCGCGTCAGGTGAAGACCCAATTCCTTCGGCATACTCGAGAACCTCTCGACGATATGCAGCCAGTGCGGATGCAGACTCTGGCTGCGTCCAGTCGCTCCAGTGGGCGAATTCTATCCCCGTTTCGACGGCGTCGGCGACAGCCAACTCCGCTTCACGGTCGAATTCCTCGCCGTTAGTGAACAATTTGAGTCCGTTATCTGTCGGGGGATTGTGCGAGGCGGTCACCATGATTCCATGGCGGTCTCGGGATGCAAACGCGAGCGCCGGAGTCGGCAGTCGGCCCAGCCGGGTGACTTCTGCACCGACAGAGGCGGCTCCAGCCTCGAGCGCCGCAACCAGTGCTGGCCCGGTAACCCGGCCATCGCGCCCGAGAACGAGTTCATCTGCCTGGGCGCCAACCGCGCGTCCGACCGATAACGCGAGAGGCGGGGTCACACGCTCCATAGCATCGCCCCGAATCCCCGCTGTCCCGAACAACTCCATATTCGGCGATGCGGTGTCTGCAGGCTTGTAGGCGTCGGTTCCCTCTCCTGGCCAACACTGGGTTCTGTCTGCCGTGAGCGATGTGCCGATACAACGCGTCTGTCTCGGGGTTGCGAGATACTACCCGTCTGACCCGACGCTGCTGACCGTCTCCGCCGCTCAGCGCCGATTCCACCGATTTGCAGAGCCCGAACGAGACAACAACACATTACTGCACACACTACGGCCGCAAGTGGTCTTTGACCGCGCCCGAGATGTGTTCAGTTTCGACTCTCCCGCCACCTCCGATATGTAGTCACTCCACGTTCCATTCTGAATCCCGACATCCCGCTCCTGCCGGCTGACACTCTCTGTGAGGGGTCACGTGATAGTCGAAACTGCGGTTGTGTGCTACCGTGCGGCTTCCAGGCTCAAGGAGAGGAATCAGCGAGTCCCGACGCCACCGCAGACGGGATTTGTCACGAGATACAAAGACTCAGA
This sequence comes from Haloferacaceae archaeon, assembly GCA_028274825.1. Taxonomy (GTDB): domain Archaea; phylum Halobacteriota; class Halobacteria; order Halobacteriales; family Haloferacaceae; genus J07HR59. Next base: position 104 of record JAQCMZ010000312.1, on the reverse strand, counting down.
ACTCACCACTGGATTTTCGAATCTTGAGGCTGAATACCACGCATGAGTGATCAAACTCGCGCACATGTCTTCGTGAGCGGCCGGGTACAGGGTGTTTACTACAG
>JAQCMZ010000310.1 GCA_028274825.1 Haloferacaceae archaeon | reverse complement strand
TGAAGCCCGTCACTCCAGATGAACCCACCCTCAACAAACAGATAGAAAAGCCGAACTCCGAGCAGTGACAACCGAACACTGACCGGCAAGGATTCCGCAGCGTCTTGATCGGTCAGACTGAATACCGGAGATCACAGTGCCAACAACTGATAATCGAGTAGACGAGTGGCGTGATACCGTATCGCTAACTTTTTAGGCCGGCCTAAATAGTCAGCAATTGATGCCATCACAACGACTATCTCAGCCGTCGGGAGACATCTGCGTGATTGTCCCCACAATCAGAGACTACGATTGTCTCCGGTCGTATGTCGCGAACGCTCGTGAACACGGGTTCGACGTTTCGCGGCTCTTTTTCCTGCTGGTCACTGAGGACTTCTGCGAGACAGAGAAGATGCGAACGATGCTCGAAAAAGAGGCCGTGACTGGCGCAGTGTTTGACGGCACGCGTCGCAAGCAGTGGTACAAGGAACACAATATTAGTGAGTACGGCCATATCGTGCCCACCGCTAGTCACGCTGAGACGAGTTTCGGACTGCTGTACATGTGGGCCCACGGTCAGTTCTCCTATGGTATGTTTATCGACGACGATACACTGCCGCACGAGGGGAGAGACTTCTTTGGGCGCCACATGAGAAACCTCTCGTTCGATGGCGCAATCGAGCGTGTCCGGTCAGACACCAACTGGGTGAACGTCCTGTACCATGACGACGACCACGATCTCTACCCGCGTGGATATCCGTACTCGGCGATGGACGAGAGCGTCGAGACCGACACGATAACGCTCAAACAGGGAGACGTGATGGCGTCACAGGGGCTGTGGACGAACGTTCCTGATCTCGATGCAGTCCGGATTCTCATGGATGGTGACCTGCACGGACAAGCACAGACCCGGACAACCGAGACGGATTACGGGCCCGATTTCGTCGCCGGACGTGGCAATTATCTCACAGTCTGTTCGATGAATCTCGCGTTTCGGCGTGAGGTGATCCCGGCGTTTTATCAACTCCCCATGGACGACAACGAATGGGCGGTTGGACGGTTCGACGACATCTGGAGTGGGGTCTTTCTCAAGCGAGCCTGCGATATCGTCGGAGGGCAGATATACAACGGAAATCCGTTGTGTGAACACAACAAGGCCCCCCGGTCGACGTTCGACGATCTCACCAACGAGGCTGCAGGCTTAGAATTGAACGAACACCTCTGGAAGGTGATTGACGGCGTGGGCGGTGATGCGACCGATTACGCCGGGGTATACGCGGCGATGGCGGACCGCCTCGCAGAAGGAGAATTCGACAAATATCGAAACGGTGCGTTCTTCAATTACGTCGGCGAGCATATGTGCGACTGGCTCGACTGTCTGGACACACTCGCTGATCTCGGCGGTCACGACGACAGAGACTTTCCGAGAGGAGAAACGCCCGCGACAGCGGACGATTGAACCGACAACCGATCGACGCCAAATTAAACGAAATCATGAATCTCGATCACACAGACGGTCACAGGCGGAATCGACGGCAGATACTTATGTCGGCTGGAGCCACGAGCGCGCTTGGACTCGCAGGGTGTCTCAACGTGATCTCTGAGGATGACGATGACAGCACCACTGCGAGGACAATCGGGCAGATCGGGTCAGGGCGTCAAAACCGCAGCGATCCAGGCGGGACACCGATGGCGGAGATGCCCCCGCTCAAGGGAGAACTGACAGTGTACTCGGGCCGCGGGGAGTTTCTCGTCGGTGATCTTCTAGCATACGTCGAAAATCTATACGACGAGTTCACGCTCACCCAGCGGTACGGCGGCTCGACCGATCTCGTCAACCAGATTCTCAACGAGGGCGACGGGTCACCGGCAGATGTATTCTTCTCGGTGAACGCCGGAGCGTTGGGCGCACTTACCGATGCAGACAGGGCACAGTCGCTCTCAGACGATCTGCTCGAGTTGGTCCGGTCGGAGTTCCGAACCGACGAGTGGATCGGGACCTCTGGACGCGCCCGTGCAGTGCCGTACAATACAGACCAGTTCTCGGCTGACCAGATGCCGGTCGATATTATGTTGTATCCCGAATTCGAGGGGACTGTCGGGTGGGCCCCGGGGTACGGGTCAGCGCAAGCGTTCGTCACGGCCATGCGGTATCTGGAGGGTGAAGAAGCGACTCGTGAGTGGGTTCGGGGGATCACTGACATCGCGCGCACGTATCCTGACGAGTTAGCTATCTGTCAGGCAGTGGCTGATGGAGATATCGACGCGGGATTCACTAACCACTATTACATTCAGCGCGTTGTCGACGCCACTCCCGGGGCACCGCTTGCGACTCACTTCACCCGGGGAGACGCCGGTGCAGTGTTCAACGTCGCTGGCGCGGCCGTGGTCGATACGGCCGCTGACGCCGATGTGGCGGCTACCTTCGTTCGGCATCTTCTTTCCGCAGAGGCACAAGATTACTTCGCACGGACGAACTTCGAATACCCCTTAATTCCGGAGGTCCAGCCAGTCGGGAATATCCCGACAATCGACGAATTAGACGTCCCAGATCTCGACCTGACAGTGTTGTCGGATTTGGAGCCGACGATCGATCTCATGCGCGAGGAAGGTGTAGAGATCTAACCGAGCAGCTATCGGCATGATTCGGACAGTCATACGGGCGATACTCGGCAAGACAACAACGGCCGCGGTGACGGTCCTCAAGCGGGTGCACCGGCCAGCCGGAGACCAGCCACCGGTCGCGGCCGCTCTCGTCGCGGCACTGATCGGTGTGCTCGTGTTCGTCCTCGCGGTCACCGTCTTTCCGTATCACTCCAGCAACCACGACGAAGCCGTCTACCTCATGCAGGCAGCGATGCTTCTGGAGGGGCAACTAGAGTTGCACGCTGACGGTCTTGCGGGAGCGGTCAAACCGTGGTTTTTCATCGAGGACGGCGGGCGACTGTATCCGAAGTACAGTCCCGTCCCGGCTGCGATGTTTGCCGGGACACTGGCGGTGTTCGGAGAGCCACGGGTGACGTTGGGGATTGTCGCTGCTGTCAATACCGGACTCGTGTACACACTGGGCGTCATGGCGTTCACCCGACGAGTTGGAGTGCTCGCCGCGCTACTGTTCGGAGCTGCGCCGCTGACGCTGATGAGTTCGTCAGTGTTTCTTCCGTACGCCCCCACGACAGTGCTCAATCTGGCGTTCGCCGTCGGGTATCTGCGTGGAGTTCGCGACCAGTCAACCCTCGGAGCCGGGACTGCCGGCGTCGCCATCGGATTGGCGTTTTTTGCGAGACCGTATACCGCAGTCTTGTTCGCAGCTCCGTTCATCGGCCACGCACTGTCTCAGATGGTGACGGTCGCCAGAGACAATCGCCTGCGACAGCTCCCCGAACCGATTCGTCGTCACGGGGTGACTGCCGTGGTGGGGCTGTTGTTCGTCGGTCTCACGCTGGCGTACAATCTCCGGATGACCGGGTCGGCGCTACTGTTCCCGTACGAGGCGTTTGCTCCGGCTGATGGCCCCGGGTTTGGTCGGCGCCGCTTGCTGAGTCACTCGGTCGAATACACCCCCGAAGTGGCGGTGCGAGCGAACGCGAACCTGCTGTGGTACTTTGCGACACGGTGGTTCACGGCCGGGCCTCTCGGGTCGGCGCTAGCGGGTGTCGGTCTCGCGGCCGCGATAAGACAGTGGCACCCCAATATCACGAGCAAACGTCGCGCCGTCGACACCCCTTCAATTGGACGGCTGACTGGCTGTCTCCTCGCTGGGTTATTCGTCACTGTAACGGTTGGAAATCTCTTTTTATGGGGGAATTACAACGTATTAGCGACGATTTCCGACCCGACGGACGGGTTCATCGCGAAGTTCGGACCAGTCTATCACTTTGACTTGCTCGCGCCGTTGTCGGTGTTCGGGGCTGTCGGTCTCGTCAGCTGTCGACAAGCGCTTTCCAGGTGTCATACAGTCCTCAAACGACGGACATCTCAGCGGACGGCAAACGCGACAATCGTGATTGCGCTCGTCGTTAGTGTGATGATAGTGAGTGTCGGGAGCGCGGCAGTCGTCGCTCAGCCA
>JAQCMZ010000307.1 GCA_028274825.1 Haloferacaceae archaeon | reverse complement strand
CGCGGCGCAAACGGTCTGCATCCACTCGTGTCCCTTGTCCGCACGGGAATGGAGCACTTCGCGATCATCTTCTGCGAGGTCCATCCTATCCTCGAGTTCGCTCACCCGCTCGACAAGCGTCCCGAGCGAGCGGTCTTCATCTTCGACACCCTCCTCACGCCGCAGCCGCGACACGTGCGAGAGCACCTGCAAGAACTCATCTTTCCCCGGATCGTCCGGAACTTCACCGAACAGTTCGAACGACTCGGCACACGCAGCTGCGACTTCCTTCGCTTCTCCGGTCAGGCTATAGCGAACCTGCGGGCGTGCATTCCCGATGTCGACCCGCTGCTCGACGAGAAGATCGTCTTCAATCAGCTTGTTGGCCCTGACACGAACCTGTGACTTGCTCAGGTCGGTCAAATGCGCTATCTCCTGACGTGACATGCCGTCGCCAACCTGAAACGGGCCTTCGAGATGGATCGCGGCGAGCGTCTCGCCCGTGCCATCGAGATAGCCGTCCAGATCGACAGAATGGACTGGTTCTGAATCTGTTCCGCCGTCGGATGTGGTTGAATTGTCCACATTGGTATTGTGCCGCTAGGATAAATAGTCCTTTGGGGGTATTCCGGGCAGTGTTCAGATAATACCCTCAGTAATGAGATCGTCGAAGAACTCGACTTACACTCGTTCGGAAGCGTGAGTCGGTAATATTTTGATTTCGATTGGTCAGTACAGTCTTGGTTTAGTGCTACCCCAACAACTAGCTTTCTCCGCAGAAATCACTTTCTGAACGTCTCAAACGCGAATTATAATTCAGAGGCTTATCTGAACACTACCGGTATTCCAGAGACACACCCGTCTGTTCCACGGTCTGTGACACCCGGCTCGCACACCGATATGGACCAATTTACAGACCAATTTGGATTTTCTGCGGTCTGTGTACGGGTGTTCGAGAAAGCCGGTACGACTTGATTAGATGGGGCTATACCCCCTGTGGGTATGGGTGGGGGATACTCTGAGGCCCAGTGAGCCTGTGTAGATTGTGTGGTTCAGATAGAGCACACCCCTGTGGTCCCCAACTGGGGACCCCTGACTATTGGGTCTCTCTTATCGAACTCACAAGTAATCAGGATAGTGAATATAACTGGATACGAGACGGCATCCCGCAACGTAGCCTTAGCCACGATGGCACACTTACTGTGATAACTGTAATAGCCACGACGATTGGATGACTCAGATCATCTCACCGTCAATTCACGACTCCACCGCTACTGTCAGAAATCTAAAAATCTCACCGTAGTCGGCCTCAGTATTCAGACGCCATTTGGCTGGCAAACACCACTGGATCAACGCCGTGGGGGACGGCTTCACCACTCGGCGAGACTGCTCCTCCGACGTCGGTGACCAACTCGAAACGACGACGGCGTCACACCCGGCGAGATATCGATCGCCACTCGTCGACGCCGACCGGCATCACTCCTCAACAGGGTATCGACTGGCGTCTCGGTGACGGTCGTCACCACGACGATCAGCACCACAGTCACGACGACACCACGCCGCTTCGAACCGGATACCCGGGACGACGAGACCGGCCGGTCTGATCCACAACGAGGGAAACCCCTCACGAAACTGACTATCGCCACGCCGGCGACCCCTCAGATGGCAGGGTCACAGCCACGGCGAAAGGCCACTGCATGACGGCCAGCCAGACGGCGACCGACCGGTGACGGGACCATCCCGATCTCGACTCGGCAGTCGACCCACCTTGAGGCCGGGTGTCCCCACGACGATCTGCATCGTCTCCATCCGGTACCAGTTGCCTCTTGACGACAGCATCCGCCCAGCTCCTCAGACGGAAACCCCTCAGTCTCCTGATAGACCCAGAGCTATCCACGAGCCACCCCTCTTGCAAGGGGGCCTCGCTCTGTCTCAACACGGTGAGACGAACCGCCACCTCAACCCGACGAGGCATCGGCAGGCCCCACCCGAATGGTAGCATTATTTCGGGCTGCCAGAGACGAGGTTTCCAGACAATGAACACACTCATCGCACTGCTCATATTCGGCATCGGCGTGGTCTTCAGTATCGTCCTCGCAATCGCCTTCCTCTTCGCCATCATCGCCACCACCAACACGGCTGACGCATCGGACGGCTGCGACTACTGTGACAGCGACGAGGCGACTCAGCTCGGCGGTGGTGAGGTCGCCTGTTCGGACTGCCGTCGGACGCACCTCTAACCACACCCAAAACGGACCCAGTACGGCTGGTCGTCTGCCTTTTTTTGCGCCATCAACCCACCACAACACGGACGTAATGTAGAGATAGCAAAACCACCCTCTGAATCCACCAGTTAGCGACAACTGAATCCCGGCTACTACTGACACCAGCTCACCACCGATCTCGACACCACAATACACCCTCATCTTAACCCTCTCAACGACACCTCAACACGCCCCTATCTCACCACTCGTCTCACGTCACAGATCGACTCTCTATCGACGTCGTCTCACTACTCTCGACTACGGCTCCTGTCTCGTTAGTACATAGTACTAACTTGGAGGCCAGCGGCACCACTGGGTTCGGTGTCCCACGGGTGGCCTCCCTAGTGGGAGCTTCCTCTTCCTCCTCTGGGCTTCCCCGACTACGGATCTTTCTCGGTATCCCCAAGGGGCGACTCTTCGTCTTGTGGCTGATGGGAAAGATGATGCGACAGTGACTACGAGGGATAGTATGGACAGCACGGCCCGGAGCGGCACGGACCGGCTACGGACGCTGGACCGCTTGAATGCCACCTTCCGGTGACTGGACTGCTACCGTCGGGGGCATTGTTCCCCTGCTTCAGAGACGAGGATTTCATCCTGTGGCTCAATAGACAGCTATGTCCGCAAAAATCGACACTCCGACAACTGAAAAGCCCAATGCACAGTTCGACCACAACCTACTGCTTCCCAAGACGGACCCGCCCCGGTCGGTGTCACTCGATCTCCCGTCCTTCGGTTTCGCAACTTGCGGCGACCGGCTCGAGGATTGACTCGAAGGTCGCTCGGGGCCCGTCAAAGTTCACCATCCTCCGCGTCGACGCCGAGACGATAGAGGTCACCAGCGCCCGCGGTCGCGACGCCATCCACCCCAGCCCGACTGACGAGAAGACCGTCTCGTTGACGTCAGAGATCGTTTTCAACCGCTTGGACCCGTTCGCGGGCGATATCTGCAAAACGCCGACGACGATCACACGCGTTGAGCTCGTCGACATCTTTGCGGATCGCACGGCAGTTGATCCGCACACCGGCAACATCCAGATCACGCCCGGAGGTGCCATTGGCTTCGCACTCAATTTACCCATGGTAATCTGGGAGGCTCCTAACCTGTGGTCGAGAGGGAAACCACTCGTAGTTGATGTGCCGGGAGCGATACGCTTTGACAGGCCGCTTAGTGGTCAGGTAGCCTACGTATAGATAATTTCACGCTGAACGGAGAGCGTCATAGAACTCTTCTCACACCTCGTTGACTGACCAGTAGATCGCTCAGTACAGTTGATCTACTGAAATTCTCGGTGGTTCGTATCTCACGGAGGCGCACCAGAGAACTGGGGAAGCCAATCCGGAACGTTGAGTGGTTCCGGTATGTCAGAGGCGGCCTCCCAGCCTACACATCTAGTCGAGTTTCAATATACCCCGATATTAACTCTTTTTCTCACAAAAACTCAACAAACAAGCGCGTTTTACCGGCTAATTCGGCTGTAAATTCACGAAATAAATATCGTGGCAACTCCTCTATGACACCCTTCCTGAACGGGTTACTACAGTTGCTGTGCCGAATCTGTTCCGAAGAGACAATTTGGACAAGTTTTGAGGCGAAGATACTCTGTAACGCCGATTGTCGCACCACACTTGGGGCAGTCTGCTGGTATATTTATCTCAACTTCTGGGTCCGCAGGGAGATTGCCACGGTCATATTGTCGCTCTAGTGCGTCCGTAATAACCATTACTGCTCGATGCTCCAAATTTTCGACTAATTGAGCCTCATCATCCGGATTCGCTCGCTCAACATCTGCAACCGTATTTTGATGATGCATTAAATAACCACGGACGGTCTCATGTGTCAACATATCACCAAGAATCTCCGAACCATTTAGTTCCAGATTGTCAAGCTTCTTTTCGGTTAATGTCCGCTCATCCGAGCAGAGACGGCTTATACAATCCTCATACTCTTCGCGAGTGATGTGTGGTGCGTCTCGGGTAGCGCGATCGAGAATTTTGGTATTGATCTCTTCCTCAAGTTCCCGGAGTGATTTTCTATGCTTGCCAGATTTTGTATACTCCTTCGCGATTTCTTCTCCATATCCAACCATGTCATATTTCCTAATAACTCTCTGTAGTTTGCGACCTGTGTTTGAGTATTCTGTCTGATTAACGGCCCTATCTTCTGCGAACCCGCCACATAGCGTCTTTTGCTTGGATTGTCGAGCTCCGCTGCTATCTTGTGGGTGGTGTTCCACTTCTTCCATGGGGTGTATCCCCGACGGCCGGTGTTGCAGCACCGGCCTGCTTCTATATTCAGAAGCAGGCAACGCCCTCGGACATCCACTTGTTGATCAACAAGCGGCATAAAAGTTTCGTCACCAGATTGCGTCCGATGGACTAATCTAGGTTCACGTCCACTTGCGCTTGTGACGGACGATCGCCGAGACCCCGAAACGGGCAAATTCTCTCCGAAGTTCACTGATCAGGAGTTGCTGGCGGCGATCGAGGATATGGAACCCGTGGGAACTGGTGAACTTGCAGACCACTTTGATTGCTCTCAACAGGCGGCTTATCAGCGTCTTAGCGACCTACACGAGGAAGGTAATATCACGAGTAAACTTGTCGGCGGGGCGCGGGTTTGGATGACAAAATAATACTTGTTGGTAGATGTAGATTCACCGCTTCTGTTGTCTTCGGCATATGGCTACTTGATCGAGAACTCCCAGACCCAAGTGAAGCAGTTGAAGCATACGGTGAAGAGACCCTCTCACGAGTTTCCGACCGTTTGCGTGTCGATGGGCCTTGTTTAGACGCCGGAGAAATCGACTCACTCCGATGAACTAACTGCTCTCTGAGTCAACCTGAGTAGTGTGCCCTCCCGTCCCTCTCGCTTCACAGATCGTCTCGAAGCACTAGCGAAACGGGCTGTCTCTGGTGATCCTTCACCAGCAGTCAAGAAAGGTGACGGCGGCTATGCCGACTGTGTAATCGTGGTGATCCACGGCCTCCACGAATATCTTGACCTTACCTATCGACGGCTCCTCGATATTCTTCACGAGATGCCCGGTATCGTCGAGAAAATAAGCCTCAAAACGAGTGAGCTACCATACATTACGACCGTGTGCGTCCGGAAGTAACAGTTCAAGATGGCAATCTGGCGAACTCTCTTGCGGCTTTCCGCCGATCTTCACGATACCGGTGACATACAGGCTATCGATGCAACTGGCTTTGACCGTTACTCGACCAGCCGCCACTACGCAAACCGGACAGATTACACCTTCAGATCGGTCAAGATGACAGCGTTGGTAGATTGCAAAACTAGTGCCGTATTGAGGGTGTCATAGAACAGTTCACAAACCACTATTTTACATGTTTAGTGAGGGTGTTATAGAACTCTTCTCACACCTACACAGGAATCGCTCAGTACTGCTGTGTTGAATAGCGGTGGTTGGCTAGACAAGTCCAATCCGAGTCCGGCCGTGAGTGGGTAAACCGCGTTATCTTAGAACTAGTGGTACTCAATCCTCGCTCAGAGGGCGCTATTCAACAGAGCACTCAGTACAACTCCTGTATTGACCGATCACTCTCTCCCGTAGATCGGCCTCGGTTCGTACCACATTCGCAAGCGCATTCTATCGGCTGGTTCAACTGTGAATTTACAAAATAAGTGTCGTGAAAACTCTTCTATGACACCCTAGGAGCAGCATGAGTGGCCCAACAATCTCGTCAAGAAATATGATGGCGAGAACAGTGTACCGAGCCCCCACAAATTACCGGTGACAGACGCCTTAATCACTATAGAACTCACCCGACAAGCTCCCCAGTAGTTGCTTCTTGGAGGCTCAGCTGACGCGGGCGTCTCCCCATTATCTCAGTCTCACGTTCAACAAGGGCACTACCAGCGACAGCAGCATCCTCCCGATAACACGCTCTCGCAGTCACTGCCCACAGCGCCGGCAACACCTCATCGAGTAATGGCCATGGCTCTGTAAGTTCCAGTAAGACATCGCCAGCAAACCCGACTTCCTCTGGTGAGACTGGTCCATCTGGCCCGTGATGACTCCGTGCTGTCCGTAACGCTCCGGCCGCAGCGTGGACGTCGTTGCTGATGGTCGGATCACTCACCCACTGCGGGTAGATATCCTGATACCGCTCAGGAACGTCTCCGTCGTCTCGGTCCGTTTCCGCAAACGACAGCTGGAGTCGGTAGCCAGCGTCGGTCTTCACGACGATTCCAGCATCGACGAGGTCAGGGAGGTGGTCACGAAGCGAGCGAGCCGACACGCCGGCTCTCTCGGCGAGTGCTGACTGCGTCAGGAATTCTTCAGCGCCGGCAAGTGCCACGAGGGCTTTTCGCGGCGTTGACGACGCATCCCGAAGTACCTGCTCTGGGGACAGTGCTGCGATGATGCGTCGGAGTTCTACAGAGCGGATGTGTCGCGTCTCGGCTTCCGGCTCTAGCGCTCGGGCGACGCCGTTCGCGATTACGAGCGGTGACCGACACAGTCCGTGGAGCACTGACACAGCCTCTGGAGTTGTGAGCAGATTCTTTGCCTCGAACGCTTCCTCAAGAAGATCCCGGTACTGGGCCCGACTCGTCGACGTCTGGACGGGGACGCGGACACCGATCTCGGGGGCGTCATCCCGGATGTCCCTCGGCGAGACGTTGGATCGAAGCTTCTCGGCGAACACGTCCTGGCGGTCGCCGTAATCGGCAAACAGACACCACGAGCCGATAAGTTCACCGAACGGCTCTGCAGCGTTGACGTCGACATCCAGTGACCACCGAAGCACCTCGTCACGG
>JAQCMZ010000304.1 GCA_028274825.1 Haloferacaceae archaeon | reverse complement strand
ACCGTTCGGAGGAAAACGTATCGGTCCCCTCGCTATTGATGTGTGTGTTCTGTCGCCACAGTCGCCGCTTTAGCTGAATTGAGGGCGCTAAACCCCCTTCCTCAGCGAGCGGCCGTGAGTAGGGAGGGGATACAGCGCCCGCACGAGTTACTTGCACGTTCTCGGCCACGCTTACTCCCCCTGCAGTCAAACACAGTAGTACAATGCTCACCACAGTTTCGACGATGTTCAGGCGCGACAAGAAGCGCGCACCGTCGATTGTGGCTGAGTGTCCATCCGGGAGGAGTGGGACACTCCGAACTACCCGTGAAGGGAACTCGCCTGCGGAGTCTGGAATCCCTGTGCCCACGCCGGGGATACATTCCGACACAGGAACAGGAAGCCCCATCACCAGAAGTCGCTGACTTCTGGTGAGCAGTCAGAACTCGGAGAGTTCTGACGACACCCTCACCAACCGAGGGGCGAGGAGCCCCGAGCGCGGGAGGGTGGGGTAGTTCACAGTGGTGTCGTGTTCCTCGTGGCGCGAGTCATGGCAAGCGGGCCTCTTCCGATGTGTCCGTGTTGGTGGGTGTGCTGAAAAGATAACCATCCCACTGTGACGCATGCTGAAACCTCCGCCGAGGTCATGACCGATCACTGAGACGCTTGACCGAACTACTCAGTCTGAGCCTCGGCCTCAGCGAATTCTTGGCCTTTCATTTCCGTTGCAAGCTCTTTCAATCCATCAGCGAGTTCCAGACAGGCACTAGCATCTAACTCGACGAGCATACCTGAGTCCTCATTCCCCATCATCAGGCCTTTTTCCGCGCCGGAATCGATGATCTGAATCTGGGCTTCGTCTTTCTTCTGCTGATCGTATCGAACAACTCTCCCACTACCACTCACAGCTGAATGGCAGGTCACTTTTTGCGAGATATCACTTGACATAAGTTATTACACTGCGTATGGCCAGCCAGATTCATCAAGACTTCTGCTCTCATTCTTGAAATCGTCTGCCGACCTACTTATAGGTTATTCGCGAGCTTAAACACCACATTGGTCAGTCTCGCAAGTTGGGACTTCCCTGAATTCGTGATCAGTTCCCATTTCGCTAAATGGCAGGCTGATCGTATCCCAGCTATCTATTCTCCGCGTGAATGGTGATGGTCCGGCGAAACTTTCTCTTGCAGAGCATGCCGACACGCCAGTTAGCATCAGAAGTGATGCATCTGGACGCTCAAATTCCAGACATAAAGAAGATATTGGAGTCGAAAAGAAATACTCCCAACAGGGCGGAAGTCGGTTAGAGCGATTTCGTCACCGTTCTCGAACACCACGGCGAGAGGAATGGCTGCCACGTCCTCAGATTGACATCCTCCCCGCCCACCGGCGAGGATTCCCACGGCACCGCGCCGCTGATGTGGGATAGTGTGGTCTGTCGCCGTCCGACATGGACTGCAACTGGCTGTGCCACGCAGCCGTTACTCCTCTCCTCCGTATGAGGACTCACAGTTACTTGTGCTGACTGCGTCCTGAATTCCAGCACAGAGAGGATGTTTCTGCCTGAAATTCACGGTGGTCCGATACTGTCCGATTACAAGGGCGGACATACCGCCTCGGCTGATATACAGTAGGTTTTTTAATTTAAATCTGTTGTATTCGAATTAATATCCACAAGAGTCAGATTCATCCCCGCCGACGGGCGGGGCTTTCTCCTCGATTCTCCATGAGATGAACAGCCATTGTGGGCCCGAGAGCATACGTGTCTGTCGTGTGGGTTTGAACTCGATAAGGACTGGGATGCTGTAGTAAGCGTATTATCTCGTTGTTTTGACAACTAGGAGTGGTTCATTCTGAAACAGCGCCTGTGGGGATTGCCACTGCCACAGACCTGACCCGTCAGGAGTCTGTGTCTGCAAGTGCCGTCGTTGAATCAGGAAGCCCTCTCCTCAAGGAACGAACGGCGCAAGCCGTGAGTGAGTAGGGCGGGGTAGTTCACCTGTCTGATTCTGTCTGAGATTCGACCTGTCTTACCTTCGTGCAGGCAGAGCAGATAGAATCCGGTGCTGAGAACCCGTCACTAATGAACGGTACCGACGCCAGGCAGCAGCCGAGGCTATTCTGCCGATTCCCGTCGACATGAGCGGTACAAGAGTCATCAGACTGGTTATTCTGACTCATAATACCGCATTAATTTTGGTGTGATTTAGTGGTTCGTCGCAGGCCCATCACCTGACAATCCCTGAGGTATTGATGTTTGTCATCGTCTACGCTGAGGCAATCAGCAGGGATCTCTATTACCTTCCAGCACAATTGTCCAGCCAGCCTCTACTCTTCGTCGAGATCAGGAGTTAATCGCTGTCGGCGGGTTCAAGTATCGCAGCAGGGTCACGATCAGAGAGGGTGGTCTGTTGTCGGCTCGAGAGCGGCAGTGGATTCGGACCGGGTGCTCGTGCGGTGAGTCTTACACCACGGACCGCTCCATCAGCAAAGAGATCGCGAACTGTTCGGTAGAACTCGACACGGTGGTCGTATATCTCACGTCCATGGAGGTCGACAAATTGGTGTCGACGTGTCTGAAACTGCTCGAAGCGGACGGCCGTCCATCGCGTCCACGCTTCTGTTAGATCACAGGTTGCAATATCCACAAACCCTGCTTCCCGGAATTCGCCTCGCAACTCAGTCTCGGAGACCGGCTCCGGTGCTTCGACAACATCCTGAAGTCGGCGTAGATTTCGTGTCGACGAATCGTCCGTGACGAACGCCTCGATAAACGCGGTCCCGCCTGGCCGAAGCGCACTCTGACATTTTGTCAGGGCTGCAGGCCGGTCAGTGAGATGAAGCAAGACGAGCCACGCGATCATGTTGTCGTATTGGTTCGCCTGTAAAGAGATATCGTTGATACTGCTATTGGTGAATCGAACGCGGTCGGCAACTCCAACTCGCTCGGTGAGGTCTCGGGCGGCCGCAACCAGTTCGGGTCGAATCTCAATCCCGTGGACCTGACAGCCAGTTTCGGCGGCTACATACCTGGCAGGGCCGCCAATACCGCTGCCAATGTCAAGCAGCTGCCGAGACTCGTCAAGACCGAGCACTGAGATGGCTTCATCGCAGGCGTCGGTTCCATAGTAGTGATATTGGTCGAGATGGCCCAATTCCGTCAGGTCCTGAACGGTTAATCTCTCCTCTGAGAGTCCCTGTTCGGACAAGGCCGCCTCAACACCGGCAACTCGCCAGCTATACATATGATTATCTTGTCCGTCTTGCGCCGTCTCACTTGGTTCTTCCATACACTCAGGATATCATGCTCCATCATAAAACCCGAAATACGATTCACGTGATTTAGTAATTCCACCCTCGTCAGAATGAATCGCCTGCCGCGGTGGAGTAGTTGAGTATGAAACGAAAGCCATATGAGATTCACCAAGAGAGGATTGATGCGGGCCGGAGTAGCTCAGTTGGTAGAGCGCCTCGCTGTTAACGAGGCGGTCCCAGGTTCGAGTCCTGGCTCTGGCGCACTTTCTTCGATTCGACTCATTCGCTGCTACAGACGTGTGACAAGAGTATGCTTCACGGTGATCAGAGAAGGCGCACGACGACGAGATGCTTCTAGCGAGGGACACCTCGAAAGCGAAACACATTCACCGTCGGCTGTCAACATTTTTTGCAGAGGGCCCTTAGCTCAGTCTGGTCCAGAGCACCCGGCTCATATCGGTTCCCGGACACGGGGCCGTGGGACACCGGGCGGTCGCTGGTTCGAATCCTGCAGGGCCCATTCACCCATACAAAGTGACTGGTGACAGCCGTGAGCAAGCAGGGCGGAGTAGCTCACGTGGAGTCATCTGTCGAGTCGTCACGGGACAATTCTCCAAATGCTACGTCTCCGAGCGACCGCCAGCACTCGTAAAATGCACTCACAGGGTGATACTCCGGTTCGACTCCCGGCGGGTCGGCTGCGACGAGGTCACCACCGGTTCCCGGAGCACGTTGCTTTTCATAATAGGTTCCAGCGGGCCCTCGATACCGGTCAGCGTGTGAATTGAGCCGGTCGATCCAGTGACGGAATTGTTCGGCCGCGTGTGGGTCATCGTGTGTTGTCGCCCGTTCGGCCAGCGTTGCTGAGGCGCCGATCCCCTCGGCGACTGCCCAACCGTACTGATCTGCGACAGTCGGGCTTCCCTCACGGTCGTGAGTGTACACGAAGCCAGGATCGACCCACCCGTGCTCGATTGCAGCGTCGAACAACTCGGTTGCACGCGCATACCAGCCACCCGGGGGAGCGTGAGCTGTGTGTGTCGACGGGTCATGATATCGATCGATTATCCCGAGTAACTTCGCCCACTCGAGATGATGGCCGGGCTGATACCCCGGAGGTCGGAACTGGTGTCGCGGCTGGGTTTCGTTGTATGTGAAATCGTGACTCCAGTCTTCCGTGTAGTGTTCCCAGATGAGACCGTCAGTCTCTGCCGCGAGTTCGACCGTGATTGTCTCGGCGATACGTGTTGCACAGTCGAGATACGTTTGCCGTCCTGTCGCCTCGTACGCGGCGAGATACGCCTCACACGCGTGCATATTCGCGTTTTGCCCGCGATAGTCGTCTCGTCCGGTCCACTCGGGACTGCGATCACTCCGGAGCAGCCCAGCCTCGTCACGAAACCGGCTCTCGATCAGTTCGTGGGTTGCTTCGAGATCAGCTCTTGCGCCGTCGATTCCGACAGCGGTCGCGCGGGCATACGCCAGCAACACAAACGCGTGTCCGTATGCAGACCGTGTCTCGTCCAGAGAGTTCCCGTCTCGGTCGACGAGCAGGTGATACCCGTCGCGGTCGGCCGCGCGATGTGCCGTCCGGAGGAATTTACTCCCGTGTTCTGCAGCGTCCAGACACCAGTCCGGTCCATCCACGAGAGTCCCGAGTGAGAAGTTAGCGATGGCTCGACAGGTGGCGACGAGATGTCGGCGGTCATCAGTGTACGGCTCGCCCGTGCGTGGATGAAGGAGCTGGTATCCGCCATCCGAGAGTGTATCTGGATACTGTATCCGGAGGAGAGCGAGAAGTTCCGCCCGTCGCGCGTCGGCATCACCACGATCCATACGAGCCAATGATCACACTAAAGATAAAATTCACCGGGAGAGTAGCAGGGTTGTGCGATGGTGCCTGTCGAGCGAGCAGTGGACGCGTCACCAGAGTTCACAGAGACCAGCTCGCGACGCTATTAGAAGCCGACACCAGCACACAACTCAGGGCGAGTTTGTTTGAGCGCACAGACAGAGACGCGTGAGCGACTCTCGTGTCGTTGGGCACAACACGAGACGACTGCTCTGAGGAATATTGGAAGAGTATGAAAGCTCGTGGAGGCCTCTCAGTCCGGGCAGTCGCTCCCGTCAGACAACTTACTCACCTCGGCAGTGAGCCCAGCGTCGCGAATCCGACCGGCAAGCGGTTCGCCGATCCCGGAGGCTGGGGTGAGGACACCCCCAGTAAACGGAGAGTTCGTGTCTCCAGTGACGAGTGCCATCGCGGATTCACTGAGCATACGGGCGGTCGCTCCGTATCCGGGATCCACGTCAGCGCTAACGTGACTTTCGATTGTGAACGGTCCGTTCGCGGCGATTCCTCGGCCGCGGATACGGACGGTGAAGTAGCCGCTCTCGATCTCGTCGCGTGATGGCCCCTCGCCGGGGTCTGGGAAGAGATATCGCTTCATCGCCGACCGGATCGGGGCACTCGAGAGGCCGGCCGTGGTGGCTCCGAGTCCGGCGGCGACGACACCTGCTATCGCCGCGCCACGGGGGCCATCCCCCGTCGGAATCACTTCCGAGCAGCGAAAGTCACGCCCCCAGGGGTACTCTAACAGCGCATTACTCCGCCGGATAACACGCTCGTTCACGACGGCCATCGGAGACGGAGCCGTCCACCCCGACCGGAGAGTGGCTCTCTCGGGGCGACGTTGCGCACCCGAATCGGGGCCATACCGGTGTTGTGGCGGCGCTAACGAGTAT
>JAQCMZ010000299.1 GCA_028274825.1 Haloferacaceae archaeon | reverse complement strand
TCGTGAGCGGCTGGTGACCAGGTGGTGATATTGCCGTCGGGATCGATCATAAAGATGGCATGGGTAGTAGTGCCCTTGACAAGGTGTTGATACGTGTCGGTATCGGCAGTATCGGACACTGCTTGTGAAGCAGGTGGGCCGGATAGATCACTCACAAACCAACACCACAGAATAAAGATGTAACGGACGAGTTCATCTTTGTCTGTCTACGGTACACGTCCGTGTATAACCCCGGATTATCTCTTATTATCAAAAATAGAATAAACGCGCTTCCGAGCAGTCTGTTCATCAAATCCGGCTGGAATACGGCCCGGGTTGCGGCGCGGGGCACCGATAGCTCAGATTCGCGCTGCCCGGCCGGAGACATGAGAGATCAATCAGTCATTGCTTCCTGTTGCAGGTTGTCCCACAGTCTCGACCTGAATCGCGTTTATTTTAGTGCGGAGATTGTAGCTTACCACCCAATCAAGAGGCTCCAATTACCGCTGGCGATCTTTGCGCTCGGTAATGTCTTGAACGATACCCCGAACGGAACTCAGTTCCCCGTCTACGTGCTGCGGTTCACCCATCGTTCGAACCCATCGGTGATTGTCCTCCGCGTCAGTAAGCCGGAGGTCAAGGTCGTACGGTTCACCATCCTCGACGGCGGTGTCGAATGCCTCCTCGATAATTGGCCGGTCCTCCGGATGGTAGTACTGGAAACTCTCCGTTTGAGACGGTGGTGTGTCTGGTGAAAGGCCGTAGATGCGACGAAACTCGTCGCTCCACCACCATTCGTCAGCGTCGATATCGTACTCCCAAGCGCCGACGTTTGCAATATCCTGTGCCGTCTTTAATACATCGACCTGACGTTCGAGGTCACGCTTGCGACTATGTAACGTGAGTGATTGCTCACGGAGTTGAAGCAGCGCCGCGAGTCGCCAGTGCAGCTCAGCCTGCTGGATGGGCATCGTGACGAGTTCATCAACCGTCTCTGTGACGACGTTATCGGCCAGCTGACCGGCATCTGTCTCGACGATATCAGATTCGGAGTCCGGAAGCAACAGGAGATATGGAAGCAAAACGGGGGCTGTCGTTGTTTTTTTCGTTCGAAGTTTGTCGTGATGTTTCTGGAATGCGGCCTTATCAAGGATACACACGTCGAACGTAGTCTCGCCGATTCCGTCCGCCAACTCAACCGGTTCGAGTGAGGGATGACCGTCGATCCACTCGACGAGCAACTGGCGGTTGCCCCCATCCAGAATGAGGGGGAGAACACGAGTCCCGGAGTCTGAAGTCGCTTCAGGAGTCACCATCGATCTCATCCACCTCGGTGGTCGGCTGTTTCGAGAGTTCTATCTCGAGAGCGACACCTGATAGAGTCGAATCGGTGATCCGAAGCGTGCCGTCGTACTGATCAACGAGCGTATCAACGAGGTAGAGGCCGAGTCCCGCGGCGGGGTGATTGGGTCCTTGCTCGGTTCGACCCAAGACAGCGTCCCGCCGGTCGGGCGGAATACCCGGACCGTCGTCGGCAATCGTGACGGTAACTGTCTCATCACCGTCTTGGACGGTTATCTCAACGCGTGGCGTGTCAGTGTCGTTGTGTTGGACTGCATTTTTCAAGAGGTTCCTGAACACCGACCCGAGGAGGTCGTTTGCCCTGACGTCTACCCGTGGAATCTCGCCGGTAACGACGAACTCGGTCTCATCGAACGTCGAACGATGGGTGGTGAGCTGTTCGGTCAACACGTCTCCGAGATTGATCGCCTGCAGGTCCGGTTCACCAGCCGTTTCGAGTATCTCACCGAATTCACGCACGACTCGCATGAGATCCACGACGTTCTGACTGCTGTCGAGAACCCGCTGGCAAATCTCGGCACCGGCGTCGTCCGTGTGGGCTTCGAGGCTCGCTGTGAAGCCTATAAGGACGTTCATTTCGTTCTGGATATCGTGATGCGTGACGCGGTTCAACAACAGGAGCTGGTCGGTCTTGCGCTGTAGTGCGAGTGACTGGTCTCTGATGCGTGTGAGCGTGGCGAGTCTGCGCCGCAACTCCGCGATGGCAATCGGCGTCGTCAGAATTTCATCGACCACCTGTCCGATCACCCTCTCTCTCTCCGTCTCGGTCCGATCTTGGGGATCGAGCGTATCCACGGCGGTGTCGGAACGTACCAGAAGCACCGGGAGAAAAGCCTCTGTCTCTTCCTTTCGCCCTCGTAACGCTGTACCGTGCTCACAGAGCGACTGCTCGTCGATAATTACTATGTCGAAGTCGCTGTCCGGGACTCCAGCGTGGTCGTCGGGGAGAGCCTCGTACTGGTCCTGTTGCTGAAGCCAGTTGCCGAGCAGCCGCTGGTTGCCCGTCGAGGAGAGTATGGGCAGGATCCGGGTCGGTGATGGTTCTGTTCCGGACGAGTCGGCGGGCGCAGGCTCGGGTGATTCAGTCAGCATTATGCTCCCACGTCGGTGTCCCGGTGAGAATTCCACGGAGTTCGGGCAGCGATTCTCCGACCCGCAGCCCGTGTTCGGTGATCTCCAGTTCCCGGAGCTGGTTCTCGAACTCGCTGGTGCGCATTTTGAGGACGCCGATCACCTTCCGGAGCGACCCCTTGTATTCGACGTGGCGCAGGACGACGATACTGTCAGCCAGATAGCTCATGCCCTGTTCGGTTGCGCGGAACTGGCCGGTGATATCGTGCACTTCGTTGGTGACGAGTCCGGTTGCGCCCATATTGCGGAGATAGCGACCGATTTTGACAAGATCTTGCATCGGTTCCGCGCCGACGCCGCGCAGTGAATTCTCGAACCCGCTGGTCCCGTCTATCATCACGACTTCTGAGTCGTTGTCTTCGACCTCTGTTCGGATTTGGTGGGTGAACTCGTCGATTGTGAGTTCGTCCGGCCCGATCACCTCGACGTTGAGTGTCTCCCTGTCGATCATATCGGTT
>JAQCMZ010000298.1 GCA_028274825.1 Haloferacaceae archaeon | reverse complement strand
TTGTATCGTCAATGAAGACATTCCGTCCGTGAATTGTCTCGACGTTCTGGGACGTGTCTTTGTCCATCCCAGCCTCCTGAAGCGCCTCTCGACGCTCCAGTTCGGGCATATCCATCGACACGTTCCCGCGGGAGATCTCCTCGACAATGTCGCCCTCAAGCGGCTCGACACTGATGTAGAATTTGTTGTGGCGGTTCGGTGAGACACCCTCAACCTCGTCGCTAGCCTGCTGGGGTGCCTCCCGGTAGACCACGATCGGTTCTCCGGTGATGACGGGGATATCGTTGTTGCGCTCGATTCGCTGGGTGATGACTTCCAGGTGGAGTTCGCCCTGCCCAGAAATCAGGTGCTCACCGGTATCCTCGTTGATCTCGATTTTGATTGTTGGGTCCTCCTTAGAGACCTGCTGGAGCACTTTGATGAGGTTCGGCAAGTCGTCCATATTCTTCGCCTCCACGGACTTGGTGATCACCGGCTCGGAAATGTGTTCGATCGACTCGAACGGCGTCATCTCGATCGACGAGACTGTCGACCCGGCGATGGCGTCTTTCAGTCCTGTGACAGAGGCCACGTTTCCTGCAGGCACACTGTCGACTTCCTCACGCTCTCCGCCCATGAAGATACCCACCGACTGGAGTCGGTTTTTCCCGGCCGTCCCGGAGACGTACAGTTCCTGGCCTTTCTCGAGAGTCCCCGAGAAGAGTCGTCCAGTCGCGATTTCACCAGCGTGTGGGTCCATCGCAATGTCCGTCACCATGAACACCACCTCGCCGTCCGCGTTGACCAACTGCATGTCCTCGGACAACTGAGTGGTGTCGTCTCCTCGCCAGACTGTCGGTACTCGTTCCGGCTGTGCGTCGACTGGGTTTGGGAAGTGTTCGGCTACCATGTCGAGCACGACATCCGATAGCGGCGTTTCTTCGGCGAGTCCCGAGCGCTCCTCGTCACGCTCCATCTCGATGACCTCCGGGAACCCGATCCCGGTACGCTTCATCGACGGAGCAGATACTGCCCAGTTGTACAGGGCGGAGCCAAACGCGACTGTCCCGTCCTGGACGGAAACCTTCCAGCCGTCGTTTTCGTATCGCTCTTCGGCCATCCCCCGGATCAGTTCGTTCACCTCACGGATTACTGCTTGGAGCCGCTCTTGCATCTCGGCGGGCCCCTCTTGAAGTTCGTTGATCAGGCGGTCAACCTTGTTGATGAACAGCGTCGGCTTGACGTTCTCTCGGAGAGCCTGCCGGAGAACCGTCTCCGTCTGTGGCATTGTCCCTTCGACGGCGTCCACAACCACCAGCGCCCCGTCGACTGCCCGCATCGCCCGGGTAACGTCGCCACCGAAGTCCACGTGACCCGGAGTGTCGATCAGGTTGATCAGGTGGTTCGTCTCTTCGTACTCGTGGGTCATCGAGACGTTGGCTGCGTCGATGGTGATTCCTCGCTCTTGTTCGTCTTCCTCCGTGTCCATCGCAAGTTGCTCACCCGCGAGGTCGTTGGAGATCATTCCTGCTCCCGCTAGCAAGTTGTCTGTCAACGTCGTCTTGCCGTGGTCGATGTGGGCGGCAATGGCAATGTTCCGGATATTCTCCGGATTATCCATCAGTCGCTCACACTCTTGAACGATCTTCTTTCGTCGGCCCATTATGCAATATGTTACCGATAGGAGGGTCAAAAGGGTAGTGTTTCGCCGGCGATTTCTGCCTCTTCAGCCTGGTCGCTGTGGGGCTGACCTCTTCGCCTGACTGAATTGGATTCGGCTGTGAGAATTACCCCGCGAGTACTACTCCTGTCGTTGGACCTCTCTGCTCTCGACACAAGAGTCAAACGTCGGTAACCCGTGTGTATTGTACACATGGATATACGAATAACAGGAGATATTCCCCCCGATCCGTTTCTCGGCGCTGCAGATCTTCTCGAGACGGAACACGAACTCACGAAACCTGTCCACGTGGAGGTGCGTGAGAGTCCAGACGAGCGGACCTGTGCGGCTCACTACGATGATCGTCACGTGCTGACAATCTCTCGGCGGGCAGCCACGAGCGCGATGGCCCGAGAGCTCGCGCTCCACGAATTCGCTCACATGGCCCGTAACGAGCAAGCACATCCGTCCCACACACAGTCGACACGAGAGGCACTTTTTCTAGCGTTGGCCGGTGAGTCGGTCGAACAGCGAAAACTCACCCACTGCTATCAAATCGCTAATCATATGAAGGATATCTACGCAGACGATATTACCCTCTCAGTCGCCCCAGCGACCAAGTTGGTTGGATTTCTCGAGTCACGGGTCGCAGGTGCAGTATCTAACCGGTCGGCACCGCCACGACGGGGATCAGAGCCTGTCGATGGGGCCGACCCCGAAATCACTGCCGTCAACACTGCCTTCGCGCTAGCCATCGTGGAACGCCACGACTTGGTGGATGCTGACCACCATCTGTATGACTTTGGTCGCATTGCAGACGATGATGCTCCGACAATCGACGTTTCTGAATTCAAAAATCGCTTCCGAGCACTCGGTCAAAATCCCTCCGAGTCGACGTACCGCAAGGCGCTCGTCGACGCCACCCGGGCGTATGCCGCGTCGAGTTGATCTGTTTCTCTACGAGAGTACAGCTTACTTCAGCAGAAAAAGCGGTCGAGAATTCTGCGACGAGTCAGATTATCGAGCCGCAGCAGCAACTCGCTCGAGTTCTTCTTTTTGATTGATCGGGTACGCAGAGACATCGTCGTTGGCCGCGCCAACAATCTGATTGGCCAGCGCGTCAGAGGCGGTCGTCGTCGTCTTGTAACTGGCGTTAGAGACACCGGCAGCGATGAATTTCAGCGCCTGATCGACTCGACGCTGTGGAGAGATATCGACCGCTTTCGGAACGGAGATACCGCCGTATTTCAGCCGAACAGTTTCCTCTCGTGGAGCCGCGTTCTCGACGGCCGTCACGAGCACTTGAACCGGGTTTTCGTCGGTCCGTGCGTGGACCGTCTGGAAGGCATCTTGCACAATCCGGGTCGCCTGCTGTTTTTTGCCGCTGTTTTGCCCGTCCTGCATGAGACGGTTGATCAGTCGTTCGACGACTGATATCTCGGATTTGCTGAATTGCTTTGAAGCGTGGCGCCCGAGTGTGTGAGCAATCGGGGTGACAGTAATATATCGGCGGGTGCTGGGATCAGCGTATTCTAATTCCTCGATATCCCATTCCTCGAATAATAGTGCGTTAGAAGACCCGTCGGACTCAGATTCGTCTTCCTGCGCGGCGTCGGCTTCAGTCTCACTTTCGCTCATCGGACCGGTTTCTCCGCATTTCCACGTACCAGTTCAATCAACGAAACGCCGTTCACCTTCTCGACTTTGTAGTTCACTCCGCCGAGATCGCCCATAGCACGGCCCTTCGCCCCACCGATGCCGGCGATTGTGACCTCGTCGTGTTCGTCGATAAACGAGATGGCACCATCGCCCGGACAGAACGCAGTGACCTGTTTCCCATTCTTGATCAACTGGACCCGCACGCATTTTCGAATCGCAGAGTTGGGCTGTTTTGCCTCGATACCGATTTTTTCAAGAACAATCCCACGCGCCTGAGGGGCACCCTCGAGTGGATCCGACTTTTCACGAAGTCCTCGCTCTCGGCGAGCATACTCAGAGTCGGACCATCGGCGGTTTTGCCGATCGTTTTTCAGCTTACGAGCAGAGTATTTGCCGTTGGCCATTGTGGCTGCGTTTAATCTACCGAGCCACTTAAACAGCGCCCTTTCAGCATCAGTGAGACGCCCGTAAATCGGGTTTCGGGGAGCGCTGCGGGAAGCTAAGGAAGTATTAGCAGTACTGAAGCCGCGAAGCCGGGTGCTCATTGGGCGAACGGTTCTGACGTGAGTCAGCCACACACGGCTCAAGACGTGGGCATCCGTCGTTCTGTGAATCGAGCAAGTGGTTCACGAAGAGACTACCCGCGGAATCGCCGCTCATCACACGAGTCTCTACGGGTGGGTCTGAAGATGTTCTCAGTAGAGACGGTGATTTAGCTCAGTTACCGGTATCTGGACGGTCATGACCGAAGGCTCGCGTCCACAATTCCGATTGTCTGCCCCACGGCGACGAGACCGAGTCCGACCAGCAGGGTGGGACGTGTCCACCCAGACAGAGTTCCAGCCAGGTAAACGACTATCCCCAGCCCGGTGATGGCAGCTGCAAGGTGGTATCGTCGGGCCTCTCCGGCACCGGCCGCCGCGATTAATTGCCCCGTGTGAACGAATCCAACAACAGGAAGCAGCATCCAGCCGAAAAGAGAAACCCCCACCAACGACTCAAACTCACTGCGGAGTCCGACGAACCCGGCCAGAGTGATACAAAATCCGACAGCGATGATCTGCCGCCATCCTCGAAGAGCCCCACTGGACATCTCACGCCAGGATAAGACTACAAATGTCGCTAGTAACACGCTCATCACGCCGTGAGCGATTATCAGAGACCGTGTCGATACAGCCCCGATGTGAGCGCCGGCGATGACAGTCCATGCCAGCGGGACGAGTGCCGCCGGCCCGTTCTCACGAGCGGCCTGAAGCATACCAGATATCCCCGTGTCGGATGCAAAGGCCCGTCGAATGGTCTCTGCTGGCCGAGTCTCGATAATCAGAATCGGTATTGGGAACTCGGGTTCAGTGTTCGACGTGGAACGCGCACTGAGCCGGTATGCTGACAGGCTCAGACTGAGCACAACTCGCATCGAGAGGTGGATAATCCAACCCGGCGTCGGGTTATCGACTTTCAGTCACTCGCGAATGAGCGGCACTCACAGCGGGTCAGTGTGACGGTCGATTAGGTCTCCTCAGTCGCCTCACGAGCCGTGTCGAGCCAGTCAGGGGCAGAGATTTCGGTCGATCCAACCGAATCATACGAGATCTGCTCTTCGATAGTCGCGATCTGACCCTGATGGGTCCCAGCGTACCGTGTCGCGATCTGCCGGACGACACCTGCTTTGTTGATAATCGTGGAGATCGTCGCCTCTGTGATTGTGTCCGGAATCTTGCGGGATCCACCGAAAGACTCCCCTTCGTATGTGAACCCGGGCTGGTCGGCAGAGTCAGTGGTCACAGTGAACTCCGGGTTCCAGTCGGCAAGGCTTGGAATCCCCGTTCTGGCTTTGTTCTCGAGAGACGCAGCAAAATCAGTCTGTGTCGCGTCGTGATCCTGGATCTGGAAGCTAATCTGACCGTCTTTCCGCCTGCGAGTGAATCCCTTGTCAAGTGTTGTGTACACCTGGAGTTGCTCGTCGGTATCGAGCCAGTCGTGTGTGAGATATCGGCGATTCTGGTCGGCATCGAACCGTGTCTCGATCGATTGATCTTCCACCCAGAGTCCTGGCGTTTCCTTGCCTTCATGATCGGACTGTGCTGTGGAGGTAATCGTGTAACTCCCGGCTTCAGAAAGAGCGCTCACGTGTGCTCCCTCGAGGGCAGGGACGTCGAGTCCATCCTCACTCGTCCACTCCCAGTCGGGAGAGGGAGAGGGAGTGATGGAGCCTTCAGAGTCACCGAGCAGTCGGGTGTCGTCGCCGGAGCACCCAGCAGTAACTACCATGACCGCCGCTGTAATGAAACCGCGTCTGTGCATACTCTGATGTGTGACACAGGAAGATAAAAATCAGTAGGAAACGCCGTAGGTAGTGCGCCCAGACACAGTGAGATTTCGGTCGATGAACCGGCGATCTCGGTATTCACGAGGCCAGTCACAAGCCCGGTTCCCAGATGATTGCCGGATGCAAAAAGAGAGATTTTTTCTGTGTGCTCTGCGGCTGAAAATGACCGAGAGCGCCCTCAAGGCCAGATCAGATCAGATCAGGTCAGGTCAGGTCAGGTCAGGTCAGGTCAACTCGATATCGTCGATATCGAAGTGTCGCGCCGCGAGTTGCCGGGCTGTATCGATATTATGACCGTTATTCCCGATTGCGACGCCGCGGTCGGCTTCGGCTACCTCGACGTACGCAACTGTGTCGTTTTGTTCGCTGATCGTCACGCCACGTATTGCGGCAGGCGCTAGCATGCTCTCGACGAATCGTTCAGGCGTGTCGGCGTTGGCCACTAATTCAATCTCGACACCAAGGCGCTCTTGTGCGCGTTTGACTGTCTGTCCGTCGGGACCGATTGCTTCTCCCATCTGGCCAATCGGGAGTAAAAATACGAGACGGTCACCCCCCACGAGGCAGTCCTTGGGAGCGACACCGGTGAGTTCGTCGAACCGCCCGATATACCGGCGTGCCTCATCGGAGAGTGTGACTTCCATTTCAGTCGTCCGCCTGTCCCATTCCCGAACCCATCCGGAGATCCACATCGCCGGTACCGATCGCAACCGGTTTGCCCGCGATGACGTTTTCGATCACCCCATCGAGTTCGTCCTGTTCGCCCTGGATAGCTGCGTCCAGCAGGTGGTTGACCGTCACCTCGAAGGCGGCTCGCGCGAGCACGGAGTCTTTCGACCCGGAGATCCCGTGGCGACCGATCGATTGGATCTCGCCGTCGTTGGTCATGATATCTGCCACCAACATCAGGTGGCGAACATTCACGTCATCGAGACCCTGCTCTTCGAGAGTATCCATCGTCTCGTTGATGATGGTTTCACGGGCGGCTTCGGCGCCCAACTCCGAGTAGATCTCGTGGATGTTGTTACAACTCGTACGGGAGGCGTCGACACCTTCGATCCCGAGGACGTCACCGAGTGAGGACCCCTCGGTGTAGAGGACAAACTCTTCGCTGTCTTCGGTATCCTCTTTCCGGATGACGACCCGGTCGATCTCTTCGATTCCTTTGAACACGATTTCACGGAGCCGCTCAACCAGCTGTAGCAACTCTCGATAGCTGGGCCGTTCTGGACCAAACTCCAGTAGCGTCTCCCGTTGTCGGACTTCCACGCCCAGGCCGTCTTCGATTGTGTCGGCGATTTCGGCGGCGATCAGCTCTTCATCGTCAATACGGGGCCATCGCTCCAGCAGTGTTTCTTCATTGAGATTGATCTGCACGAGCATGTCGGCAACGTTCGTGGAGACATCTCCCAGCGCGAGGATCTTCGTCGACTCGATCGACCACACAACCTCGTGGGCCCGATCGCGGTCGCTCGCGTACTCCTCGTCGAGATGGACCGTCATCATCGGCGTATCTGGCTCTTTCCGCGCGTCCACCAGCTCGATCAGCCGGGGGAGCCCCTGTGTAACATCGATTTCGGCGACGCCAGCGTAGTGGAACGTGTTCATCGTCATCTGTGTTCCTGGTTCCCCGATAGACTGGGCCGAAACCGTGCCGACAGGATCTAACGGATCCACACGCGTGTCGAGGTACTGACTCTCCACGGCTCGCGCGACCTCGTCGGCCGTCACGGTGTCGATCGAGCCGTCTTCGGCTGCTTTGTCGTCGATTGCCTGGTACACCTCGTCTCGGAGTCGCCGGGGCAGTTCCGTGTCGGTGACGACCGCCTCGATGTCGTCGGTGACGTGCTCGAACTTGTCAACGGCGGCGTCGTATTCAGTCATCCGAATCCACCCCCAGTCCGGCGACAGAATTCAGGCCTGGCCCGGCCCGCTCAGACACGTTCGTAGCCTTCTCTTTCCGCCCGAGGAACGCCTCTTTGTCTGTCTCGGAGTCGAACTCGGCGTCCATAACACGACCCGCGATCTTCTCGACATCGATCGGGGTGTCCTCGTTGGACGAGACCTTAACCGGCGAGGTGCCGTCCTCGCCGTACTCGAACTGAACGATCGTTCCGGACGTGTCCCGGACGGTGCCGTCGTACTGTGCTTCCAGCTCTGAGAGAGCGTTGATCAGTCGCCGCTGTAGGTAGCCTGACTTCGAGGTTCGGACCGCCGTGTCGACGAGTCCCTCCCGACCACCCATGGCGTGGAAGAAGAACTCCTGGGGGGTGAGCCCACTTCGGTAGGAGTTTTCCACGAATCCATGCGCATCGGCGTCCAGATTCCCTGGCTCATAATGCGAGAGAGTCCGGTCCTCGTAGCCGCGGTTGATCCGCTCGCCGCGGACAGACTGTTGGCCGACACAGCCTGACATCTGGGTGAGATTCAGGAGTGATCCTCGCGCACCCGATTCGGCCATGACCACCGCGGGGTTATCGTCGTCAAAGTGCTGTTCGGCGATTTCGCCGGCACTGTCTCGGGCCTTCCCCAGCGTCTGCATGATCTTCATCTCCAGCGTTTCGTCGACAGTCCGGCCGGGCAACGACTCCAGTTCGTCGTTCTCGTAGGTGTCGATCAACTCGTTGACCCGGTTGTGGGCGCTCTGGATGGCCGCGTCGACCTCTTCACCAGCCGCCTCAGAGATGGACTCGTCGTCGATACTGAGAGAGAAGCCAAAGTGCATGATCGTCCGGACTGCCACCGAAGACACCTCATTGATGAACACTCGAGCGCGTGTCTCGGAGTATGCCTTGGTGATCGTGTCGACAATCTCTCCGCCGAAGGCGCCGACTGCGTCCTCGTCGATTGTTCCGGCAATCAGTTGCCCGTCCTCGATTTCGACATCGTCGCCGGCCGACGACCGGAACTCCAGCGAGAGGTCGTCTGGTAGCAACTCCGAGAAGATGGTGCGGCCTTCCCAGAACGCGCCGGTCGTGTCTTCACCGTCGGCAGGAGGCAGCTCGTCGACAGATGTCTCTCGGAGGAGATCCAGCGCCTGTGTTTCGGTGAACTCGGGGTTGTTGTGAGTCAACAGATACAGTGCCGTGATGTGGTCCTGGATAGCACCGACGATGTTCTCACCGAACCGCGGCGAGAGAATCTGCTCTTGGACTCGCATCAGCACGCGCGCTTCCGCTCGTGCTTCCTCGTTTTGCAGTGCGTGCATGTTCATCTCGTCGCCGTCAAAGTCGGCGTTATACGGCGGACAGACGGTCGTGTTGAGCCGGAACGTCTTGTACGGCATCACAACAACTTCGTGAGCCATAATCGACATCCGGTGCAGCGAGGGCTGGCGGTTGAACACCACGACATCTCCGTCGATCAGGTGACGATCGACTTCCCAGCCGGCGGCCACTTTCTCGGAGAGTTCTTCACAGTTTTTCTCCGTCACCTTCAGTCGGCGACCGTCCGGTCGGCGAACGTAGTTCGCGCCCGGGTGAGCGTCGGGGCCGTTCCGCACGTACCGGCGCGCGTCGTCGACGTTCCGCTCAGTGACGTTCATCGTCTGCGTCATCTCGGAGGCGACGCGGTTAGGGACGCCGACCTCGTTCAGACTGAGTGTCGGATCCGGCGAGATGACCGTCCGTGCCGAGAAGTTGACGCGTTTCCCGGACAGAGAGCCACGGAACCGGCCTTCCTTGCCTTTGAGGCGCTGTGAGAGCGTCTTCAGCGGCCGTCCCGAACGGTGACGGGCCGGCGGTGTCCCCGAAATCTCGTTATCAATGAATGTGGTGACGTGGTACTGCAGTAGTTCCCAGAGGTCCTCGATGATCAGCTGTGGCGCACCTGCCTCGCGGTTCTCCATGAATCGCTGGTTGATCCGGATGATATCGACCAGCTTGTGCGTGAGGTCGTCTTCCGAGCGCTGGCCGTTATCCAGCGTAATCGATGGGCGGGCCGTCACCGGTGGCACCGGTAAGACGGTGAGAACCATCCACTCGGGACGGGAAATCTCCCCGTCGATTCCGAGGACGCCCAAATCGTCGTCCGGGATGTCCTCGAACCAGTCGCGAATGTCGGAAGCCATCAGCTTGTTCATATCCTCCTCTGTCAGGACGATATCGAGTGCTGACTCGATTGCTTTGCGATCTTCCGTACGGGGGCGGAACTCCCCGGCGACGATGTCGTTGATGCGGTCCAGTGCAATCCCTGCCTGGCTGGCCAACTCGCTCGGGCTGGTGCCGTCGTCGTCCTCGTCGTCTTCGTCGGGCTGCATCGCAGCAGCGATTCGCTCGGAATAATCGCCCGCCAGGACATCCTGGACTTCGTAGTACGTGGTCGGCTTCTCGTGTTTGATGTCTGCCTGTGGCTCCCCGCAGTGTGGGCAGTTCGAGGCTTTCCGAGCCTGTCGTACAGCCGACTTCAGCACGTCGTTAGGGTCGTCACCGAGGTCTTTGGCGCGCTGGAGCCGCTCGCTGAACTCTTCGCGCTCGTACTCGGTCAGTGCCAATCGACCGCATTCTCGACACGTCGACCGTAACAGCCGCCGAATGAGCTTGGTGAAGCCGACATGGATCACTGGTGCGGCCAACTCGATGTGGCCGAAGTGCCCGTTACACGAGCCGGAGTGTTGCCCGCAGGTCTTACACTCCAGGCCAGGGTCAATCACACCCAATCGAGGGTCCATCAGCCCCATGTCGATTGGGTAGCCGTCGTCGTCGTAGGTGTCTGCCGTGATTACTTTGGTGGCAGACATGTCGCGATACGTCTCCGGATCCATCAGCCCGAAACTGATTCCGCCGAGTTGCTTTGGTGTTTGCATTGACATAATGTGTGTAGGAAAACCGGGTGTACAGCCTAGACTGCGTCCTCCAGATCGAGTCGTGGGCGGATACCCAGCGCGATCATCTCATCGAGGAGGAGTTTGAACGCGTAACTAACCTCGAGTTCGTGGATATTGTCTTCGTCGCCGGTGACAGGGTCGTACACGCGGCGTTGTTCGACATCCTCGACAGCCACCAGCCCAGTGTCTTCAGAGATATACACCTTTTCAGCGTCCGAGGAGTCGAGAAGCCGTTCTTTCAGCGCCATTGCGGCCCCGTGGCCGATGAGAACCTCCCGCTCCATTTCGCCCACTCGGAGACCACCCTCTCGGGCACGCCCCTCGGTGGGCTGGCGGGTCAGCACCTGCACTGGCCCGCGCGAACGGGCGTGCAGTTTGTTCGACACCATGTGGTAGAGCTTGTGATACAGGATCGTCCCGACGAAGATCTCCGCTTCGATTTTCTCGCCGGTGATCCCAGAGTACATGATCTCTTTGCCGGAAGATTTGAATCCGTGCTCGGGGAGGGAACCTCGCAGATCGTCTTCGTCTTCGCCTTGGAAGGCGGTTCCATCGACGCGGCGGCCTTCAAGCGAGCCGACTTTGCCGCCGATCATCTCAAGAATGTGTCCGACAGTCATTCGCGAGGGCAGTGCGTGAGGGTTGAGAATCAAATCGGGGACTACACCCTCTTGCGTGAACGGCATGTCCTCTTGTGGGGCGATATGGCCGACAACTCCCTTCTGACCGTGTCGAGACGCGAATTTGTCGCCCATCTCCGGCACTCGCTGGTCGCGAACTTTCACTTTCGAGAGTTTCGACCCGTCTTCTCCCTCCATGAGAGTGACGGTGTCGACAATCCCACTTTCGCCTGACCGCATCGTGACGCTCGTCTCTCGGCGCTTCTGCGGCGAGAGTCCGCCCATATCGTCGGGTTCTTCCAGGAACCGCGGGGGTGAGGTTTTGCCGAGGAGAACCGAATTCTCGTCGACTTTCGTCTCGGGGTTGACGAGGCCGTCCTCGTCGAGGTGAGTGTACGCATCCTCACCGCGAGCCCCTCGCACGTCTTGAGACGGGATCTCGAAGCGGTCTTCTTGCCCGCCGGGGTAGCGCCGTTCTTCACCCTCGTAGGTCCGGAAGAAGTGAGACCGCGCCAATCCACGGTTGACTGACCCGCCGTTCATCACGAGCGCGTCCTCGATGTTGAAGCCCTCGTAAGACATCACGGCGACGACGAAGTTCTGTGCGGCTGGCCGTTTGTCGTAGCCGATCTGTTCGGTGGTCTGGGTTTTCACCATCGACAACTGGGGGTAGTGTAACAGGTGTTGACGGGTGTCCGGTCGGATTCGGTAGTTGGCCGCCGGCATGCCCAGTGATTGTTTCATCATTCCCGCGCCCATCGTGATCCGCGGTGAGGCATTGTGTTCCGGATACGGGATCATACCCGCGCCAATCCCGAAGATCAACTGTGGGTCCACCTCGAGGTGGGTCGTCTTGTTCGTGATATCGTCTTCGTCGACAGCCACGAGGATGTCTTCTTCCTCTTCGGCATCGATAAACTCGACAAATCCGCGATCGACGAGATCCTCAAACTCCAGATCGCCTTCTGTGACGGCCTCGACGTGGTCGTCGTCCAGCACTGGTTCACCGTTCTCGACGACGATCAGCGGGCGACGAGCCCGGCCTGAGTCCGCGTTGATGATGACTTCTCGAGTCCGGGGCTTCACAGACACGTTGACCATGTCCGAGACATCGCCACGACGGCGAGCCTCTCGAATCTGGTCAGCGAGCTGTTCGGGGTCGGGGTGGGTTCCGACCAGACTGCCGTTTACGTAGACTTTCGTTTCTCGTTGTGTCTGAGCCATATTAGTCGTCTGCCGTCGTTCTGTCGACGCCTTCGATGCCAGGAATTCCCTCGACACCCATCGACGCCAGTTCCCGCTTCAGTTCTCGGTCGTCCTCGATATTCTGTGACAGTTCCATCGCCTGAGCGAAGTTTTTCACTAGCCCACAGTTGGGGCCCTCAGGCGTCTCAGAGGGACAGATTCGGCCCCACTGAGTGGCGTGAAGGTCTCGCGCCTCAAAGTGCGGCTGCGACCGCGACAGCGGTGAGCGCAGTCGACGGAGATGCGAGAGAACGCCCATGTAATCCGTCCGGTCGACCAACTGAGAGACACCGGACCGACCGCCAACCCAGTTTCCGGTCGCGATCGGGTGTTCGAGTCGCTCTGTCAACACGTCTGACCGGACTACCGTCGTCACCGTCAATTGTCGGTTCCGCATGTTCGCCCGTTCGAGCTGGTATTTCACGTCTCGGGCGAGTTTGTTGAGCGCCGTTCGGAACAGATCCCGCATCAGATCGCCACTGACCTTCAGTCGTTTATTGGCGTAATGATCCTTATCATCGGCTTCTCGCCGGTCTAACGCAAGTTCGAAACACGCCTCAGCCATCCGGCACAGATAATAGGCTTTGTTGATCCGGACGTCTTCTTCTTCGACACCGTCTTCGTGGAGGTGTGGCAGGAGATATCGGTCGATTACGTAGTTTGCTCGTTTGAGCTGATAGTTTTTCCCCTGTCCCGAGGCGACTCGTTTCCCGAGTTCCTCGACAGCCCCCTCTTCGCTTTGAACCTCGGCTTCTTCGAGATTCTCCAGCATGAACTTCACAATCTCGGGGTCGTCCGACACGCGGTGGACAATCTCTTCGTCGGATTCCAGCCCGAGCGCCCGAACCAGCGTCACGAAGTCGATCGAACCGGAGACGCTGGGGAATGACACTTCCAGCAGGCCCTCACGGTTTCGCTCACACAACACGAGCGCTCGATATCCGCGGCGCTGAGAGAACGTCTTCGCGACTTGGATATCGTCGCCGTACTGTTCGTCGTGTTCCGCGAGGATCTTGTTCGGCGCGAGATCCTCGCTGGTCATCAGCACCCGTTCGGAGCCGTTGACCACGAAGTATCCGCCCGGATCGACAGGGTCTTCGCCAATCTCGATTAGTTCGTCGTCGTTGAACCCGTCGATGTTACACTTCTGAGAGCCAATCATAATCGGCATCCGGCCGACTTTTGTCTCCGTGGTGTCGACAACAGCTTCTGGCTCGTCTTCGCCGCCACGGACAATCGACATCTCCATGAACACCGGCGCAGAGTAGGTGATATTCCGGAGACGCGCCTCCTGCGGGTACAACAGCTCTTCGGACCCGTCAGCTTCCCGGACACGGGGGGTGACTACTCGGACATCACCTAATTCGACATGCACCGGTTCCTGTCCTTCTTTATCGCCGATATCTGTCTCGATAGTTTCCTTCTCGTCGACGACTTCCTGCATTCCTCGTCCGAGGAAATCGTTGAACGACCGGAAGTGGTGTTCTGCCAGTCGGTTCTCCGAGAAGTACTCTCGAGAGACAGATCGTCTGTCTTCTCGATTCATTCTACCACCAGTCGGTATACGACCGCCCTGTCGGTCGTTCGGGAGTCGCGTTCGATTCGAATTACGTCACCTGGTTCTGCCTTGTCGGGCAGGGCCGCATCGCCTGTCGTGATTTTCGGCAAATTCGTTTTCCGCACGTTGTACTCGGCAAGTACCTCCTCTACTTCTGACGAGTCGTCGAGGAGCGTGTGGTCTGGGACAAGTTCGTGGTTACTTACGTCGACCATGAATGTGGGTGAGGAGAAGTTATCACAGGATACTACAGTTTTGTATCCGCTCGTCTGATTTAAAACTTTCCTACCGGCGGGGCCGGCCAAGGCTATCCGACCGCAGTTCCGATACTCGTTCATTACAGACCCGTTGTAAAGTACGTTTCGGCAGTTTCGATCAGAAGACCACCGCTGTCGCCGAGAGATGGTAAGTCTTATTTGCTAAACTAGAATATTTGAGTTTGCAGAGAGCCCGGGTGGTGTAGTGGCCTATCATATGACCCTGTCACGGTCGTGACGCGGGTTCAAATCCCGCCTCGGGCGCTTCTCAATTTTGCCATACACGAGCGTGCTGTGTTGCAGTTGAATTGTGTCGGAGCTAATCACTGGTGTGCACTGGTTCAAGGCTTCTGATTACACTTAGAACGGGCCCGTGGCGGGTCCATGTTCGGCGACGAGACTGTATCACAAACAATTGTCAGACAGCTCGCGCGTCAACTCGGAGCTTTCAGGTCTGAATATAATGGCCTGGTGACAGGTCTTGATCTAGTAGTGGTGTTGAAGACGTTCACCTCCCTCCTTTTTCTTGGAACGGACTTCGAGAGCGGTGTGCGAGTAGGACAGAGTAGTTCACGCCTCTGCACGCAGGTCTTCTGCAGTTCTGACCCGAGTTCCAGTGGGCCGTTTGACGAAATCACTTTTACTCTGGCCAATAAGTTCGCTGACACCTCGCTGAGCGGCGACATCGAGGAGACGCTGCTCTACGACGCCATCCATAATAACAATGGAGGGGACGGTGTCACCGTTCCGAATAGCCTCGAACACGTCATCTGCCTCAATCTCAGAGACGAGCATTCCGCTGTCATCTAGCAGACGTGCACAGTTCGGTTCCTCTTCGTCGTCCATTACCTTTTCAACATGACTCATGAGGCTTCGAGATTTGGATACCTCTCTAGAATCCGAGTCGCGAGAGTCATTAGAGCTACCTGCGTTCTCTGTAGAGTCGTGATGTGTGTTCGTGTCTTCGTCGGGGTCGTCTACTTTGTCGGTCGCAGTGTGTGCATTCGTGTCGGTTCCAGTGTGGTCTGGTGGCTCCGGGTCGCGGCCGTCTTCAGCGTCCGCGTCGGGATGTTCTGAGTCGGGCGTTGACGGCTCGGGGACACTAGCGTCTGTCGAGTGAGATGCCACGGTATCCTCACCATCCTGATTCGTATCAGAGTGACTGGAGGCCTCCTCGGATGAATCAGTCTCAGTCGTCGTTTCAGTGTTCGTCGGGGTATCTGGAGACCCGTTCGTCGCGGGTTCAGTGGCGGGTTCGTCGACGGTCTGGCCGACTGCGCGGTCAAACGTGTCCGAGTCGGGGGGAGATTGAGACGTGGAGGCATTCTTCTGACCCTCAGTTGTGGCCGCTATCTTTCTGCGTTCATCCGCAACCACATTACGGGCGTCTGTTACGTCGGGGATTGACCCGATCGAGATTTTCGCCCTGAGTGCATCGAGAAGCGAATCCCGGTCGAGATTCTCGACGGACTCGCCGGTGGGCGCGAACGCGACATAATCGATATCGCCAACCTGGGAGAGTTCCTGTAGGATGAGTTCCCCACCGCGGTCCCCATCGAGAAAGGCCGTCACCGTGCGTTCTCGAGTGAGTTTCACGACCGCGTCTGGAACATCTGTCCCTTCGACAGCAATCGCATTCTTGATACCGTGTTGGAGTAGTTGTGCGACATCAGCACGACCCTCAACCACGATCACCGCATCAGAGTCTTTGACACGCGAACCGGCTGGGAGGTCACTGTAATTTGTCACGTCAGCCGCATTCGACTCCGCGACCGCCTGACGGATTTCGTCACTCGAGAGGACAGACTCTTCGAATGAGTCTGCCAGCAGCTCGCGGGCTCGGTTGACGATTTGGCGGCGTTTCGCGGCGCGGATATCCTCGATTCGGTCGATTTCGATTGTCGCCCGACACGGTCCAACCCGAGAAATCGTCTCCAGCGACGCTCCGAGGATGGCCGTTTCGACTCGATCGAGACTCGAGGCCACGAGTACGTCACCGAATGACTGGCCGTTCTCAGATTCGATTTCGACATCGATACGTCCGACTTTCGAAGCGTCCTGGAGGTCTCGCAAGTCGAGTTCGTTGCCGAGGAGACCCTCAGTCTGGCCGAAGATTGCCCCAACTACGTCACTGCGCTCGACGACGCCGTTTGCTGCGATTGTCGCGTGTATGATATATTTAGCTGACTCGTCCACGTGAAATCCCCTCCCGGAAATCCGGGTAGCGTTCAATCGTTTATATATTATATAATCACGGTGAAATACTTGTCGCCCAGATGAGTATCGTACCGAGATACTGGCAAAGCCGCGCCGCCATTCGTCATCAGTTAAGACTCACACCTCGGTTGCGTAGCGGTAGCGAGTGTCTCTTGTAAGATCGGCCGGTGCCTGTGGATCTTCTGAGCGTCTTCGATTAGCCGGTCGAGAAGTGGCGGCGGTGAGTAGCCGAGGTAGTCACC
>JAQCMZ010000323.1 GCA_028274825.1 Haloferacaceae archaeon | reverse complement strand
ACATGAGATCGTTTTGGCGCGGTCCATCAGAACCTTCGACTGCGACACAGAGGGATAACCGATACGGCACCCCTCACCCGACACTTTTCGTTGGGACTTGTGTTGTGGGACGGATGGATATCGATCGCGCCCGTGGTGTCCTCTATGGAGTAGCCTGTGGGGACGCGCTTGGCCGGCCAGTTGAGTTTATGCCTGCGTCCGAGATTCGTGCTGAGCACGGGCGGCTCAACGAGATGATCGGACACGGAACGTGGAACCAGCCTGCCGGGACGATTACGGACGACACCGAGCAAGCGCTGTGTATCGCGCGGAGTCTCGTGGAGCAACAGCGGTTCGATCCGGCGGATATTGCTGAGCGATTTGTCGCGTGGTACGACAGTAATCCGTTCGACATCGGGCGGATGACGATGAAGTCATTGAGCCGACTCAAACACGGTGACGAGTGGGACGAAGCGGGCCAGAACGTCTGGGAGAGCAGCCCTGAAGGCCAGAATGCGGGGAACGGGAGTGTGATGCGGTGTGCACCGCTCGCCATTCCGTACGCGACGAACTGGGATCGGCTTGTGGAGGTGAGTCGGAAGTCCTCGCAGATCACGCACGCTGACCCGCGATGTACGTTCGGCTGTGCGGTGCTGAACCTCACGGTGGCTGGTCTCCTCGAGGATGCGGACACGCCCTTACAGGACGCACTCGACGACGTCGGTTCAGACGCGCCTAGCGAGCTCGTGACGGCGCTCCAACCGCTCGCTCGTGGTGATTCACCAGACACGTTGGAGACGTCGGGGTATGTCGTCCATTCGCTACAGACGGCACTCCACGATGGGCTATTTGCTGAGAGTGCCGAGGAGGCGATCGTGACTGCGGTCAATCGGGGCGGTGATACCGACACGATCGGCGCGATTACGGGTGCGGTCGCAGGTGCGCGGTTCGGGGCGTCACAGCTTCCGGAGCGGTGGATGAGTGCCATCGATGAGGTGGGAGAACTCAAATCGCTGGCAACACAGCTTGTGGAAGCAAGGTGAATTCTGGGTAGGTATCAGCGAGTCAGATATCAAACACCTATCTTAATGAGCTAGTGGTAGCTGCCGAGCAAAGAAGGGTAGTTCACTCTGTGTCGGTGTGTACTTCCGGGAGATGTGGCGCTATTCAACGGATTTCGTGTTGAGACTACATCTCGGGTGAGCGGAGCGGAGTTACAAGTACATCGGAAACTGTGGCGCGAGCATCCGACATCGACTCAAGCGAGACCAAACATCGTGAATTACGGAAGAAGGTTCTGCTCCGAGTGTTCTAGTAGTTAGAGAAACGGCTACAGGGCGGCTCTATAGCGGGAATGTCGCGGATACGAAATCAAAGCTGATTCCGAAGAGCCGCGATTGTTTAACGAGGGTTTTACGCTGCTGCTTAGATGACGCGGTTCTGCAGGTAGTCGAGGTGTTTCGCGTTGTAGACGATCCTGACCTCGTCGGCGTCGGGACTCCCGATACACGTCAGCCGAACGTTCTTTTCTTCGACCTCCTCGTCGGAGAGGATCTGTTGCATGTCCATCT
>JAQCMZ010000267.1 GCA_028274825.1 Haloferacaceae archaeon | reverse complement strand
CGGCTGTTAGCTGCGATCGCGTACAAAAACGGCGTCACGCAAACCGAACTTGCCGAGTGGTACGACACAGAGCGAAAAACGATCTATAACTGGCTCAACCGACTCGATACCGACGAACCGCTTGAACAAGCTGTTACAGATGCTCACCGGTCTGGTCGAAGACGAAAACTTTCAGAAACACAGCAACAAGAGTTTGAGCAAACAGTCCACGAATCACCCCACGAGATCGGCGTTGACGCGCCGGCGTGGACGCCGGCGCTTGTACAAGAATATCTTGAAGAGACCTACGGCGTCGACTACTCAATCCCAAGCTGCCGGCGGTTGTTGAAAGAAGCGGGATTGAGTTATCAGAAACCACGCCGTTCAGCGTCTGAATCCGACGAAGACGAACAAGACGAGTTTTACGACGAGATCAAAAAAAGCGGCGGGACATGGACGCCACAGTAGTCTGCATCGATCAAACCAAGAAATCTGTCCGAGTTGAACCGCGTGCCGCGTGGTTTCCGCGCGGCACGCGGCCTTCCGTCGAATTATCTGGCCAACGGGACTGGACGTGTCTACTGGGCGCGATCACCGAAGACGGTGATCGCTTCTTCTCTCGATTTACAGAGTACATTACCGCTGATCACGCGAAACATTTCATTTTAGCACTATGTGAAGAATTTGAAGATGATTTGATTGTTGTTCTCGATGGAGCACCGTACTTTCAGGCATCGGCCGTCACGGACCTCGCGGCCCGTGACGACCTCGCCTTCGTGACGCTTCCTTCATATTCGCCAGAACTGAACCCAGTCGAAGAATGCTGGAGACAGCTCCAAGCAGCTCTCAGCAGCCGCTTTTTCGACTCACTCGACGAACTTACAACAGCGATCGACAGTGCTCTTGATCAGCTCTCGATTCCAAAAGTGAGTAACTATTTCTAATTGCTACTATAGCCGGCAGACTGAGTCTGCGTATTGAACATAGCTCCCCTACCGTGGGCCGAGAATTACTTCGGGAGCGAAGATAGTGAGGCTGATTAGACCGAGTAACAAGAGAATCGCGGTGAGACGCAATCCGCCTGCCATCCGTTGTCGTTCTGTCGGGAGGGACTCAGCGAATCCAGACAGAGCAAATCCGACCGACATTATAAGCGAACTGACGGAGGAGCCATCGTGTATAATGTCGAAGTAGACGTAGATACTCAGCATAGCGAGTGAGCCAGCAAACATTGCGAACACGTTCAGTCCGCCAGAGGGTTCACTGAAAACAACGCCTTCGGTTTTGGAGGGCATTGACCAGTCAATTTAGTTGGTAATATAAATAGGTATAACAAAATTGCCATTCGTCTTTAGTTAAGCCTGACAGTAATATACGTAGATAATAATATGCTTGGTGGTATTGAAACGTACTAATCAAACGAAACAGACATTGTACCCACTGAAATCAAGAAATAAACTGACCCTAGAAACACGAATTTTCTCGCCGTAGCGGGAGTAAATCGGCAGAATTCGAACAGAAACTGGGCCAGAACAGTATTACTGAGAGTATTAACTAAAGACGGATGAGGTTGCCACATCCCTCGACCGTATTGGTGCGGAAGCCGGCCAGAGAGCTAGCTACGAAGCGCTCAACGGGACTGGTCTCTACGATAACCCGGCCACCCGCAGAACAATCCTAGACCGTCACCGGCCGGTCATTCTGGTCGAACCCCCCGTACGAAAGTTCCGCGGTGTACACCTTCCCATCGTAGCGCACCAGCCAGGTGCCATCGTAGCTGTCAGCCTCAATCGCCGACTCTGCCGAGAACTGGTTCATTATCGACCGGAAAGACTCGTCGTCGGTGTCCTCGGCGTAATAGATGCCGTCGATCGCCTCGTTCACCACTGACCGTTCGGCTTCCGAGAGCTCTGACAGTCTGAATAGGTGCTCATCGCGGAGTTGCTGAGCGTACGCGGTGGTGGTGTCGGCGACCCTGCTGACGGTGTAACGGTACCGGGTCAGCGTCACCTCTCTGCGTTCCTCCAGCACGAAGGGGTAGACGGTGCCGTTGTGCCGAACGGCGCTATACTCGCCGGACAACAACACGCTCTCGTTGGTTTCCGCTGTCGTGTACTCTTCCGGGATACCGACTTCGGGGCCGGGCCTGAGTTGGGACTCGCGCTCGCTCATACCCGTGAGTAGATTACCCAGCAGCCGGCGGTCATGCTCGGAGAGTTTCTCAAAGCCGACTGTCTCGCCAGCCGGCGCCGTCCCGTTGAGATCGACGCCGACGACGAACGCGGTCCCGCGCTCGCTGCCGGTGACGTTCCAGTCGACTTCGTAGTAGCTGCCCTCGTATGCGAGCGGCAACCCCCGTTGGACCGGTGGATCAGTAGCCATGGCTGTCCCCGAGCCGTCCTTGATTGCCTCTCGGACCACCTCCCGGTCGTCGGGAGCCGGACTGTCCACGACGGCCGGCCGGCTGGCGGCTTCTGCTATCTCCGCGTCGTCCGCAGTCTTCATCGACAACGACCCCGTTGCTGAGCAGCCTGCGAGCGCAACAAGCACCAGCAGGCCGAGCGCTGCGACTGCTTTGCGTTCCATACCGGAAGCCGTTCCCTCTCTGTAAAATATTCACTGGCCGCGTTACACATCCCGCAACAGCAGCGATAAACATACTCACGCTGAACCGGAGAGGCTACTCATTTACCGGAGTCAAATGGTGGCAGTTACGAACCACAGGAAAGGCCACAAGTGAGTGAGCGTGAGAACTTCTCGCTCTGTGAGGTCACGGTTGGATGCTACGCGGGAACGACGAGAGCGGTGGTGGGAGAACTGGTTGAACGGTAGGCACACCGCGCATATCGCGAATTATTTATTCGTCATAAATATGTCCCCGTGATATCGCGTCAATGGTGTCCTCCTGTTTGTCGTGGCTGATTCCGAACCAGAAACAGGACAGAGAAGTGCTGCCTGCCAAATTCACTGCGACGAAGCCCCAACACGCTTCTACGGAGCGCCGAGTTTTAGATAGTGAAACGCGTCAGTATAATGTATTAAATTAACACGAGATGGATCTGGCGTGACGCTCAAAATTGGTTCATCAGTTGTAGGAGGAATCGGTCGTGTTGCGAATCGTAACGGCTTACTGTTGATGATCGCATATTTGATCCTCGGGGCTGCGTGGCAGATTCCATTCTACAGCGCTGTCGTCACAGGAGTTGAGCAGTCAGGTACGTCGACAGAGAACGTAGCTCTCCCAGCAATCGATGCCCCGCTTGCCATTTCCGTGAGCGCAACCATCCTCATGTTGCTAGGGCTTCAATGGCTCACGGTTGTCACGATTCGAACGTTTGTCGGCGGTGATACACGGGCAATTCCGTCAGAGTATTATACGCGAAATATTGTGCCGGTCCTGCTAAACTCACTCGTTGGTGGGCTCATATACGGGGTTCTCATGTTCGTCGGATCAGTGCTCTTTGTCATTCCGGGGATCATCGCATACGTTGCGTTCATTTTCATGATCATGTATGTCACGGTAGAAGACAAGAACTTCGTCGCCGGTTTTCGGGATAGCTGGCAACTAACGCGCGGCCACTGGCTGCGACTGTTTGGATTATTACTATTGGTTGTCGCTGGGATTGGGCTCATCTCCGGTGTGCTAACAGCCATGACATCGTTAGCTGTCGGTGCCGTTGCCGGAGAAGCGACGGGAATCCTGCTGTCAGGTGTTGTCGGACTCCCGTTTTCGCTACTCATTCTTGCGATCCTGGCAGAAGCATTCACACAACTGCGAGAGAGTCAAACAAGGATGATGACATCGTAGGTTGTATTGGCTCTGACATCCTCCCACGGCTAAAGCCCTGTCTCTTACCCATAAGTTCGCCAGCCGAAGGGGGAGATTCACTTGATTTCGAAGTATATTACCGTACTATAATCTTATTTTACGGTAATACGATCGATGCCATCAGACGGGTACGCCACGATCACCGCTTCTAGAGAGACGTTCACACTGCTGTGTTGAATAGACAGACGGCGTCGGGATAGACCGTCAAATCAGTAAGGATGAAGCCGAGGAGATCGGATATAGTGGAAGTCGACCTCCTCGACTTCGTTGAGACGTTCAAGAGTCTGACCAAACAAGCGTTGGGAAAGCATGCGGGCGAGCCCGCCACCGGCGGGTTCGCCCGCTGGAAGCACGTCGTGATCCATGGATTTCGCCGCGAAGAGGAGCATAGCTTTCGTGAAACCGAAAATCGGCTGGAGTACATGAGTGAGATCCGCGAGGTGCTTGAACTAGAGAAAGGAGACGTTCCGGACTATACGACGCTGAACAAGTCGTTTGATCGGTTCAAAATGTGGGTCTGGCGGGCGTTGCTGCGCATCTCCGCGCAGCAACACCCGCAGTCTGGATACGCCGCTCTTGACAGCACGTTCTTCGATCGTGGCCACGCCTCTGCGCACTATCTTAGCCGGTCAAACCGCACGGTCGAAACGATGAAAGTGACAACACTGACCGATACAGCATCTCTAGCTGTTCTTGACGTACAGTGCCACGCACAGTGGCGTCACGATACGAAAGCCGGGCCGCAAGTCGTCCGCCGAACGCGGACGACCTGTACACCGTTGCCGCAGATCACGGGTTTCAGGACTGGCACTCCGAGTACGAGTTCTACTCACTTGGTATCGAACCGTTGGTTCACTATCGCGGATCCTCACTTAACGCGATCAGCAACAATGTACTTATCCGAGAACGTGACTACACACAGCGCTGGATGGCTGAAACGTCCTATTCATCGGTCAAGCGCTCGCTCGGCGACGCCGTGCGAGCGCAGGCATGGTATCGAGAGTTCCGTGAGATCGTCCTTATGTTTGCCATCTCTAACATAGAATCGCTCTGTGAGCCCCTCTAACCGTGATTCAGCATCTATTCAACACGGCAGAGGATAGCACTCACGGCGAGAACTGGCTCGGGGTCAACTCCCGAGTCACTC
This sequence comes from Haloferacaceae archaeon, assembly GCA_028274825.1. Taxonomy (GTDB): domain Archaea; phylum Halobacteriota; class Halobacteria; order Halobacteriales; family Haloferacaceae; genus J07HR59. The sequence continues at coordinate 2,217 of JAQCMZ010000267.1, read as the reverse complement.
TGCCTCGAACTGTGTCGAGCGATCGCTCAGTGGAGAGCAGCTGATCGAGCGCCCAAAATGATCTGGGCGTGTTGAGTGGAGAAATGGTACTCAGGTCCGCTGTGAGAGGGAAGAGCCGGTGTACCCAGACGTCAGTGAGCGAAGCTAACTGCGGCGTCGATGTCGCCGTCGTCCAGCGAGACGGAGAGATGCTGAGCGGAGGCGGCGAACTGCTTGCGATGGTGACCATCGGGGGCGATGTGATACTCGGTCGTGACCAAGCCCGCTTCGCGAAGGTCGTTAAGTCGTCTGTAGGCCGTCGCTCGAGAAACGTCGGCCGCTTCAGCCACGTCGCGGCCACCGCGAGGCCGCTCGGAGACTGCTTCGAACACCCGCCGAGTGTACTCATCACCGAACAGGTCGAGCAGCTGAGCGGTCGACAGTTCTGGTGCTGAGTCTTCGGTGCGGTCGTGACGCGATTCGATACGATCTTTACGCGACTGCTGTCGCACTGCCATACACGTACCGTTTGACGGAACCCCCTTGGTGGGATATGCTTAGTATCCAGAGTCACCTGCGAGCGGATGGCTAACTATACAGACTCCTCACCGTGAACCTCTTTTTCCGTAGGCTGCTCTGTGTTTCGCGGAGAGCAACAGTTGCTCGCCGTATACGTGAACGGATCAACCGCGCCGTACAACCAGAACTTCTGACCGTGGAGGCGGATCATCTTTTCGTCAACCGCGAGTTGATCCACAGAGATGGTCGAGATCGGCTGTAGGTCGGCTTTATAAACCCAGTTATGGACAGCGACGTGACTCCAACTGATCCCGAACAGTTCAACATGCTTACTTACCTCACGTAGTGACATACCGGCCAAGTGACAGCGGGTTCCTACTTCAATCGCCCAGCGCGGAGTTCGATCTCGCTCCACAAACGACAACTCGCTCCACGCGATGTATTCGCTGAGGCGGTCGAATTCTGTCATAAGCACTCAGAACCCGTCCGCCTCATTCTCTAATTTTACGTGACCGCTTTTCCGACCCTAATATTCAAAACTGAGTGAGGTACTGAGTCTTAATATAACACCACGTTTGCTGGGACGGTCGGAGAGTGATACGGTCGACCCGGTTTCAGTCGGTACAAGTGGTCTGCGCATCAGTCGAAACGCCGCTCTGATCACGTGGACATTTCAGGCGAGAACGCATCTGACCAGCGGGCTGTCAACAAAGCGGGTTTGTCCTGAGCCATCCGTCTACGTGGTCACGGCAAGAACCCAAGCACGGTCAGTTGCCAGACGAACAGGAGCGCCAGCGCCGCGAGCACCGTCTGGTGAACTCTCGTGGTCAGCGACCAGCGCGAGTGCCGCCAGCCTGAGACGGCTCCGGCGGCGGTTCCGACTGCGAACACCACGATGGCGTACGGCAGTGCGAGCACGACCTGAAGCCATCCCGGGACGACCAGTAGCGTAAACTGGTCGAGGTTCATCAGTGCGAAGACGAAACTCCCAACGAACGCGAGCAGCGTGACGCAGAACCCGACGGCTGAGGCCCGGCCGAGCCAACCGGGACTCCTGACCCGCTGTCCGACGGCGACTGCCGTGCGGCTTTCCTGCCCTGTCTCGCCGGGGTCAGACGGTTGCTGAGGCGTCGTCATTGCGATCCCTCCGTGACAGAGTCCGACCGATCCGCCTCCTCATCGGTCGTGGAGCCCCCGTCACCGTCGGAGCGGTAGCGACTGAGACGTCGCCACCCGGCGGCTCCCATCCAACCGACGAGCGAAAGAGCGGATCCCGCGACTGAGGCCCCGACAGTTCCGAGCGTGACCTCCTGTTGATCGAGCGTCGTGACCGGGAGGAAGGTAGCCGTCGGTTGACTGTTGAGATACAACTGCGTGACGCGTCCGTCCGCGACATCGGCCGCCAAGATGTCGTCACCGTCGCGCTCGTGATAGACGTACGGCTCGACTTCGATCCACTCGGTGGAGTCGCCGCTCACGGTCGTGGTGATGAGACCACCACCGTCGGCCGCTTCGACGGACAGCCGGCTGAGCAGTCCGAGGACCTGACGCCAGTTACCTTCGAAGAGGCTGGCCGTAGACTCGTATTCGCCCGCTACCGTCTCTGCGCGCTCGCGACTCGCTTGGCCGGTCGTCGGATCGGGCGTCGTGAAATCGGGTAACAGCTCACATTCGGCCAGAATCTCGTCGGCTGCGTCGACCGGGTTCGCGAGGCCATTA
>JAQCMZ010000266.1 GCA_028274825.1 Haloferacaceae archaeon | reverse complement strand
TCCGGGTGGGAAGCGACGGTAACCGGACCGAGAGAGGCTCTCACAGCCGCAAAACCACTTACATTGTGAGCCAAAGGTGTTTATCCGCTGCGGTTCCCATCGCTACCATGACCCTGGACGACTTTAGCGAATTCTCCCCTGAAACCCCGGACGGAGAACAGGAGGAAGACTCTGAGTCTGCTCCCGACGCAGCTGAACAGGCCGACGATACTCCTCACACGGGTGAAACAGAGCCTGACGGCGGGGTATACCAAACCAGCGGCGAGTCACCTGACGCTCCAGAGACGCTGGAGACGCCTGACAGTGACGCCGGTAGCGTGACAGACCAACCGGGACCGGATGATGATCTGGGCGAGTTCAACACAGAGAGCGTGGGCTCAAGCGCAGACGTGTCATCACCTGCCAGCGAAGAGGCAGAAATCGTCGACGCTGATAGCTCAGATACGTTCGAGGAGTTCTCGGTTGACGCAGTCGGCCAGGATCGCGGGATTGGAACAATCTCCGTCTCCCAAGGGCTCCGGGTGACAACGGAAACAGACGGCACTACTGTCCGGGCGTTCGTCACCACGGGGAACCGGGAACAAGTCCGGCTCGGTAAGTACCTCCTTGTCCCGTACCCGGACAACGAACAGCTGTTCTGTCGGATTACCGGACTCGAATACGCACAGGAGTTTCACTCCGATGACGCGACCGAGATTCACGCCCGGCGGCAGATGCGGCGAGACGAGTTTCAGGAACGCGATTACAAGTACATGGCGGAATTGAAGCCAGTGGCGGTCATCTACGATGAGAGCGGCTCGCTCAAGCGGCGGATGACCGATCGGGTGCCGAAGCCAGGAGCTGTCGTCGAGGAAGCGGCTGACGGCGCCGAAATAAAAACTGGACTCAAAATCCCTGAAGACGGGGTTTTCCTGGGCCATCTCTCGGTTGGCGGCGAAACAGTGCGAACAGCCGCTGAGCCGCCGACAATCGACTACCGTCTCAATGACGACTACGAGGACGGTGACCCGTTGGTGTTCCGGCACACACTCGTCGCCGGCGGAACCGGGTCTGGAAAGACACACGCCTCGAAAAACGTGCTACGACAGTATCTCGACTCTGAGCGAAGTTACGAAATGGACGACGGGCGCGAGATCCGGCCGGCAGTCGTCCAGTTCGACCCGCAGGACGAGTACGCTCAGATGCACGACGACAATCCAGCGGTAGGTGATACGTTCGCCCGGCAGCTGGACCGTGAGGGAGTCAGCCACGGCGGGCACGACGATACCGTCGCGCTGGTCCCGGCTGAGGAGGGGGTTAGCTATCACGGTGACGGACACCGTGCCGAACAACTGGAGTTCACGATCCCCTTTTCGATAGTCGACGAATACGATATGCCGTGGCTGATCGCAGGGGCGAGTCTTAACGATACCCAATACGGCGCGCTTCGGACTCTACTGACCCAGTTTTTCCGCAATACCGGTGGGGATGGCACGTATCAAGAGTTCTGTTCGTTTCTGGACGACCCGGGTCTGAAAGAACAATACCACGAGGACGGCCGGATTCACGAGGCGACATTTGACGCCGTCAAGCGTCGGGTGTACGGTATCTCCGGGGCGGTGTTCGACCAGAATGCCCCGTCAATCACGGAGTTAGATCACGAACTCGTCCGTCCGGGCGGGCTCTCGGTAATCCCCACGTATCATCTGTCCTCGAGTCGCGCCAAAGAGACGGTGGTATTGGCCGTCGCAGCGATACTGGTCGATGACAAACTGTCGAACGACCCGACGAGTAGTCGGATCAATGAGACCCCGCTGATCCTCGGGATGGATGAGGCACACAATTTCCTCTCGGAAGCCGACACTGTCCAAGCGCGGCAGGTGGTCTCGAAGTTCACAGAAGCGGCCAAACAAGGCCGAAAAGAGCGGCTCGGGCTATTTCTCATCACCCAGGACCCGCAGGACATCGCCGACCCCGTCTTCAAGCAACTGAACACGAAACTCGTTCTCAACCTCGGCGACGAAGACGCCATCTCTAGCGTTAATATCCCCCAGAATCTCCAGCAAAAAGTCCCGTACATGGAGAAAGGGCAGATGGTGGTGTACTCACCCGATAATTCCGAACCAGCCGAGCTCGTCGGGCTATCGAAATGTGTGACTCGCCACGGGTCCTGAACAGCCCCTCTCGACGCGGCCAGTGGTTAGCTGTCCACAGCTGTAGTCCGTCAGGCACGTTTTGCAGATGGAGCAAGCGAAACGTGATTTTTCACGGGCGCCAACAATCTTCTTGAGTATTCACTCTCTTGTGAGCGTCTCTATCTACTACAGCCGTGGACATCCGGCATGCTTCCTGTGAGATCCACCCGAGAGCTGAAGCAGCCGAGTTAGCCCGGACAGCCGTCTCATGTGGGCTTGTCAGGCGTCGAATCCTGACCGACACCACGTCTTACTCCACCTCAAGGGTACCTGGAGAGTGGGATTCGGGCTGGGCCGAGTCGAGCCGACAGACTGAGCTCCAATGACTGGAACAGAGACAGTATCACCGCTTTTGCTGTCGTTTGCCCAGCGTGCGAGGTGAGGTCGATTACGGCCACGATATCAGCGGTCTCGACTATCCCATCGAAGATCGTCGTACGTGCGGAGCGCCTCGCTGGCGAACTGCTCTTCGAACCGCTGTCGGAGAGAATTCTTCTCGGCAGCACTGATCCGGGCTAGTTCGTCGGCTTTGGCGATAGCCTCGGGAGGCCCCCGCTGGGTCGCCACCTCCGCGACGAGTTGCGTCGTCAACGCCTCTCGTCGGTCAGGGTCGCGGGTGAACGCATACGGGGCTTCCACCTTGTAGAGTAAGTCCTCACGAGGGTCGTAGATCACGAAAAACGTCACCTCGTAGAGTTCGGGGTCGAGGTCTCGATCGACTCCGAACGCGTCACCGGTCGCAGCCATGGTTTCGTCAGCTCCGCCGCGAGAGTGAAACCAGGAGGTAAACGTCAACACGTCGGTGTCTCGGCTCTCGGAGGCCTCTCGCTCGCGGTGCTCGAGAAGCCTCGTGAACAGCGCGCTGTCATCGGGTGATGGGACGTCGATCCCTTTCGATTCGAGTGTCCGGATAATAAACCGAGAGGTGGAATTTTTCACGAATCCCACGAGCGGGATATCACGGGAGACGAATCTCTCGACTAAGCGAATATAGTTGTTGACGATCTCTCGCGGCTTCGCCTCGCGTGTCAGCGCGTCTAACTCCCGTTCACGCGTCTCCCAGTTGAATAGTCGTTTGGGGTACAACGGCCCGTCGAGCACGAGCAGGTCTGTCACCGTATTTGCGTGATTGAGAGCGTGCTGACTTTCAGCCAGATACAGCGCCAACTCGTGGACGACTTCGTCGGCAAATCCCGGCGCTGGCGGCACCTGGATAACCCGGCGGTGGCTGAAGCCACCGTCGTACGGGATCCAGTCGACATTGTGGTCGACAGTCGTATCGGTGGTGTGGACGGTTGTCACCAGGGTCCGCGATCGGTGCAGATCCAGCGTCGAGGGGGCAGACGCCATCGCAGCGTGAGCAACATCGATCACGAGCCCGTTTTTGAACGTTGTCGGATTGATAGTCCCGGAGTCGAGTCCGTGCGTGGATGAGAAGGGTCGCTCAGCAAGCGCGAGATCGTCGATAGGTGCCCGCCGCCGCTCGTGGGCTCCGACCGGCTCGATCACTGGGTCTCCCGCATCTCTGAGCGGCGTCAGAAATTCAGCCCAGATCCGCTCTGCGAGCTCGTCGTGATCAGTGTCGTCGACAGTCCCTGCGATTGCGCTGGCGAGACGCGCGATATTGTCAACGTGAATCTGGTCGAGCGTCACGAAACATATAGTGACCTGACCGGATTTAAATCAAGAGGTCTGCCCTGACGGCACCACACGAGCAGTGTTGAGACTTGCCAACGGATCTGCCAGCTCCGAGACCCCGCTCGCCGCAGAGTCACAATGTCGTGAGTGAGCCGTCCGACAGTCGAGTTGTCACCCGTGACTCACCTCGGAGATGTAGTATCTGCATCTCGTCGGCAGGTAATCGAGGGGAGTTGACGCGTCTGCTCTGCTCGGTCTCACCGAAGAGCAAGAGGGAACGGCTTCAGCCGTGGGTAGCTGACAG
>JAQCMZ010000263.1 GCA_028274825.1 Haloferacaceae archaeon | reverse complement strand
GTCAATCGCGTTGTATATTCTATTATTCCCGGTCAAAACAATCAGTCTACAGTATGATTTCGCTATCTGTCTTCTGAGATACTGAAAGCAAAAATATACTAAACCAGAGTCATCTTGGGCGGTAGCGTATCGTGTGAGAGCCAAGGGCCAGATATCAGGTAGGCTCTCATATATTAGAATGGTTTACTTGGGGTTAATATTGCCAATATTAGACGCTAAAGTCCCTCTAGCATCCGAACAGCGTCTCAAAATTGAAAGACGTATCCAAGCTATCCCTGCATCTGTGTTCCAGTACTGAAGCTGGTGAGGTCGTCGATACGCTCTTCGAGGGCTTCGATTTCCTGTCGGAGGTCGTCTGATTCTGTATCGTCGCTTGCCGCCAGTCGGTCTTTCAGTCCTTGGAGACGTGATTCCTTGACATCGTCATCGACCTCGGCTTTCCGGACGTACTCGCTTTCAGAGATCTCATAGATATCCGACTCAGCTAGTTCAGTCACATCCAGGGCCTCAGCCACCTTACTCGAATCGAGGCTCATCACGCGTTCACGCTCAATCCCAGCCTCTTCCAGCAAATCAAGTACGTTCTCTTCGTCTTTGAGTGAGCGATTGCGGCGTGACGTTCGCTGAACCGACCCGTACTGGCCGTGGACCGGTTGGTCGTGATGCAGACGGTCAAGTAACACGTCGGCCACATCCTGCCGGAACTCGTCTGCGTTCCGCTGGACATCTGAACAGAGCGTGTAGATGTTCACTAAGGCGTCCGTCTCAAGTTCGCTGAGATCTGTTACGTCATGTCGTTCCAGTACATCAATGAGGAGCAAGGAATCCGGGTAGACATCCAGTCCGTCGGGTTCGATACGGTCACTTTCATCAGGAGGCGTCGAACCGTCAACGAGTTGCGTCTCTGTCTGGCCCTCTGTTTCGACAATGACTCCTCTATCGCCGTCGATTTCGAAGCGCGGATGCAGGCTCAGGACCGCTGGATACGGATCGGCATCGGCCGGCAGTCGGTCGAGATCGAACTCACCATTCGAATCTTGAATCCGCCGGTAAAGTGTCTCGAACTGCTCGCGCTGGAGTGGGTGACGCTCACCGGACTCGTCGAACGTAATGATGACACGATGCTCCTGTACGTCTGTGATGCGAAATCGGTCGTGAGACAGCGGCGTAATGAGTTCAGCCCCTTCGGAGAGGTCATCGAGTTCGTCAATGAGCGTGTGCCAACTGACGCTGAATGGCATGGGAAAGAGTACGACGGCTTTGGGTAAAGTGTTCAGTCTCTCGGCCAACCGTTTTTGTGCCGTCCGATTGGGAGTGTCAGTATGGTCGACATAAAATATCTGCCGAACCGGCCGCTGAAGGAGGGCGAATTCGAGGACTTCGTCGAGACACAGAACCTCGAGTGTCCGATGGCCTTCTACTCCTACTGTATCCACTGTGATACCGAGGGAATTGTCGACGCTCTTGTCCGTGATGGACGCCAACTCTACGCACTGCATCACGGCTGGGACGAGTGGGAACTCACGACTCTCGAACAGGATATGGATCCCGAGACGTTCCAGATGATCGTCTCGCAACTTGATCCAGCGATGATTCGGCAGTTCGGTGGGGACCAACTTCCGGAAGTCGACGACGACACGGGATACGTACTCGAAATTGATCCTATTAGTGACGACATCGAGTTCGACATACTACCGGATATCGATGGCATGAGCCTACCCGATGCTGACGACATGGAGTTACCCGATGGGCAACCGCTGCGCGACCTCGTCGACGAGGAGACGCAACAGGAACTGGATGAACAGCTCCAGCAAATTATGGAGGAGCGCATCGATTCGCTGGACGAGCAGGAGATTGAACACCTCTTCGAGCAGGAAAGCGGTCCAACACCTGACGAACTAGCCGAACTCCTTGATCCGACGCTGATGAAGGAACTCAATCAAGTAATCGACGAGACACTGAACGACGAGATGCTGCAGGATATCGCTGCCGAGCATGGTGACGGGAGCGACGAGGATTTTCCGATGATGCTGGACATGGAACGCGAGAACCGCTTTCTCGATCTCTATGCCCACCTGCTTGTGTATGTCAACGACCGGTTCGACGTAATTGAGGATATCGAGACAGTTGCGGACATCGCCGACCGGAGCACTGGCGAACTCCTGCCGCTCCGCAAACAGCTCTACGAGGAAGATACCGCAGCAGTCGTTGAGGCATTCGTCGACAAAAATCCAGCTGACCTCGCTACCGACGACCTCGATACAATCGCGGGCTGGACCGACTACGAGTACGGTGAGTTCGTCGTCGTCCGGCACCACTCGGACTACGCGGTGTTTCTCGACTGGGACGACCCACCCCGGGCGTTCGGTGTCAAGGCTGTTCGTCTGCCCTTTAGTGATCTCTGGCCCGAAGAGCGGCTCCCGGTGTTCGTTACAAACGTCGCCTTGCTCCCCTTTGAGGACAGTATCGTGACCGACGGCTGGCTGGCCATCCAGCGACTGGTCGCCGGTGGTACCCTGAGCACTGATATCGACGACAGCTACGAAGAGGCTAAACATCGCTTTGGCATAATCGAAACTCTCCCAGTACCCGACGAGTCAGAGAAATCCGACGCGGAACGACTCCGGTACTATATGAAAAACAAGCGCAACCGGGAGCGATACGCGGAGGATATCACCGAACTCAAGAACAAATCGAACGAGCTAGAACGGACCTATCATCAAGAGATGGGCAAAGCTCGGGCACGAAGCCTGGGGCGGGAGTTACGCGAGACCGACCTCAAGGAAGCGTACTTTGCGATCTATAACGATCGGATCGTCGCTAGTGGGACGTCCGAGCAGCACGTCAAAGAGATTTTGACGGAGATTTTACCCGACGGCAAGGAGACACACCCCTATATCTATCACTACGATCCGTGACTGCCGAGTAATACATGCGAGTACGCTCATACTGTTTCTCGTGGACGAGTTCGTCAACTGGGTTCGGCATCGGGACTACTCTCACGACCAGATACAGTTCCAGCGAGAGGTATCTGCCCGCCGTCCCGAGACACGGCCCTGTGAGATGAATCCCGCGGTTACCGGACAACTCGCTGACCGGGGCATCGACGAACTTTATGTGCACCAAAGAGACGCTATCGAAGCAATCCGTCGGGGCCAGAACATCGTGCTGGCGACGCCGACAGCGAGCGGCAAGAGTCTCACGTACACGATTCCGGCACTGGAGCGGGCACGCGACCACGACGGACGCACGCTGTATATCGGCCCACAGGTCGCGTTGATCAACGATCAGGAAGCGACACTGTCTGCGTTTGCCGAGCCGTTCGAAGATATCGCCGTCACCCAGTATACAGGAGCGCTCTCCTCGGCGGAGCGTCAGCAGGCTCGTGACGACGACCCGTCACTCGTGTTGACGACTCCAGATATGCTCCACTGTGGCCTGCTCAGTCACGCTAGCGATATCTGGCAAGCCTTCTTCGAGTCACTCGACCTCGTGGTCGTCGACGAGGTCCACGAGTATCGCGGGGTCTTCGGAAGCCACGTCGGTCTCGTGCTTCGCCGACTCACGCGACTCTGTGAGCGGTTCGATGCTGCTCCGCAGTTCGTGTGTTGTTCGGCGACGATCGGCAACCCCCGAGAGCACGCGGTGACGATTACCGGCCAACCCACCGACTCATTCGCCCTTGTCGACACGGATACCAGTGAGACTGGGCCGACCCAGTGGCTGTTCTGGCAACCGCCGAAATACGACGAGGGAGACGCACCTGCCGGGGCGGGTCAGCGTCGCTCCCATCACGGGGAAACCATGCGTTTGTTCGTCGATCTCGTCCAGCGGGGGTACCAGACCGTGGCGTTTACCCGTGCCAGACAGACCGCA
>JAQCMZ010000260.1 GCA_028274825.1 Haloferacaceae archaeon | reverse complement strand
CGGCTTCACTCCGCCCGTTGAAACCCCCGTCGCACCACCATAGCAGCGGATTGTGAGAGGGGCCACAGTTTCAAACCTGACACACGGCCAGCAAAAGCGTTGAGCTCTTCAACACCATGCTTTGAGGGTTGTTTCTGGTCGTTAATATGCGAGTATGGCTGAAGGAATCTGAAGATTTTCGACGGCCTTCACCCTCGGGGTCATCCGTCGAGAGACGCAGTCTCTCGTCATCACTCTTCCTCGATTTCCGTCCGACCCCTCACACTCGGCCTGCTCCGCCTGTAGAGACAATCTAGCTAGATTAGCTATCGGTGAGCGACGCTTGGTTGGATAGGCCTTACTGACAGTCTCCCGATAGGTGACCGACTGACACAGCGTATTTGTTCGTTCGCTGTACCCGTCAGATATCATCGCCTGCTCGACTCGCGAACAGGTATCGTCACCAGCACCAATATCGATTACCGGACGCTACGGAACAGCCGTCGGAGGTCTCGACGAGACGTGGTCACTTCGCCAGTTAGTGGGAAACCACCGCCTGCGATGCGATAGCCATCGGCAGTCCAGATAGCCAACAGCGCTTCTGTCATAATATCACCGTCGGGGGTGACACACTTTGCGCGGAACCGGGTGAGATCTGCCTTTGCGTCGTCAATTGGCAGGGTTCTGGTCTCTTCATGATGAATCTCATGAAACCCTCTCTCGGAGAGCCGGTCACGGAACCCATCGGAGGCGCCGGAGGTCACCAGCTTCGTCACGGCAGCGTTCGGAGTGACTGCCGGATCCAGGCGTAGCCGCGTCGCGAAAAAGAACCGCGCTGGCGCAGTGTCGGCTCCTAGGGCCGGAGACTCGTATCGGAGAGTCCGGCCAGTGACGGAGACAACTGCCGTCTCGAAAAGGGTATCAGTCGAATCGTCGACTCGTTCCCACTCGCTGAGGGCGTCGTCTGGAATGATAGGCGGCTCCAGGTCCATCCCAGACCTGTCAGTGGTCGTCTTCGCGCCACTTGTGGCCACACTCGACACACTGGAGGAACCGGGTTTCCGACTCATCAGCCGCCCTGATCTGCTTCAACTCGTAGAACGCCCGCTCACCGTCGCAGTCTTCTTGGGTACACTGAACGGGCGTCGTCGGCCGCGACTCGGTTTCTGCATCCCGAATCCGGTCGTCCTCGTCGGCTTCTTGCTCTTGTGTGAGTTCGGTTTCGTCGCTAAAGTCCTCAAACGATACATCTAGTCCGCCGGGATTATCTTCGCTCATGAATCTTCACTCCACTTCGGTGTGTACCATGTTACATGCAGAGGCCAATATATAAAGGGCATGTTCCAATCCCGAACGAGCGTTCCGACCGAATACGCCGTCAGGTGCCGGCTTTTGCGCGAGATTTCACAATCAGTGCAGAGTCACAACGCCCTTCACACGACCAACCATATATACGCCAGATGGATATTCTGACGAGATTGTCGTCTATAATCGATACCGACTACCGGGTGATTGTTCTCGCGCTCGCGCGGATGGTCGGTGCGGTCGGGAATTCGTTTCTCATTGTTGTCCTCCCGTTGTACGTTGCGAGTCCGTTGATCGATATTGACCAACTCGTCGGAGCGTCGGTCGAAATTGGGAGTGTGACCGTCGCGGTGACGGAACCGCTGCTGATCGGGCTCGTGCTCTCGTTGTTCGGCTTTCTCAATAGCCTCTCACAGCCGTGGACGGGAAACTTCTCAGATCGGGTCGGCGCCAGAAAACCGTTCATCCTCGCAGGGATCGTCCTTCTCGGCACAGCTAGTGGCGCGTACGCGTTCGCCGGCTCGTATCTCACTCTGGTCGTCCTCAGGGCGATCCAGGGTCTTGCGGCGGCGTTGACTATCCCCGCGACGATCGCGCTCGTCAACGAGTACGCCTCGTCGGCCGACGAGCGAGGAGCGAACTTTGGGGTGTTCAATACCTTCCGGCTGATCGGGTTTGGTTTCGGACCGATAGTCGCCGGCGGAATCGTAGAGGCGGGCCCGTACTCCTCGCCGTTCGGAACGCTTTCAGGGTTCGACGCAGCATTCGTCGCCGCCTGTGCTGGTGCGTACCTGAGTTTCAGTCTAGTGTACTTTCTGGTTCACGATGCGGATGAATCCGGAGCAGCTGCCTCGAAAGATGTCTCGATCAGTGTTCGCGGCGAAGACAGACTTCTGGATCCAGTGTTTGCGCTGGGACTCTCGACGATCGTGATGGGGATCTGTATCGCATTATTCGCCACGCTTCAGGTCCAGATTAACGCTCGCTTAGGGCAGGCGGCGGTGTGGTTCGGTATCCAATTTGCAGCCGTGACGATTGCAAACATTGTCTTCCAGGTGCCGGTTGGACGGGCGTGTGATCGGTTCGGCCGCCGACCGTTTCTCATGGCGGGGTTTCTACTGTTGATTCCGACAACACTGCTCCAGGGGATCGTGATGACACCGCTGACGATGGTCGGAATCCGGTTTCTCCAGGGCATCGCGGTGGCGCTAGTGTTTGCACCCTCTCTCGCGCTGGCAGGCGACGTAGCAAACGAGGGTGAATCGGGATCGACGTTATCCGTACTCACCATGGGATTCGGTCTCGGTGTCGCGTTGGGCCCGCTTGCCTCTGGCTGGCTCGTCAGTTACGGATTCATGGCCCCGTTCGTGGCCGGCGCGGCACTATCGGTGATGGCGTTTGTCACTGTCGTGTCTCAAGTGGCCGAAACCCACAATCCGAACCATCGATCTGCTCCCGTCACTACCGATTGACTGTGATCGCTGGAAAAATCGAATCTGAGCGATTATCCGCCTCAATCATATCGGCGGCTGGCGGGCTACTTTTCCTTTCACTTCGGCGGGTTCTTTCTCATCCCACCCCGCTTTATTCCGTCTCTCCACACTCAGTCGATCACATCGCGTTTGAGTGAAAGTGTCTGCTTGGGAAGGGTGTGGAAGCTACCGAAGCAGA
>JAQCMZ010000045.1 GCA_028274825.1 Haloferacaceae archaeon | reverse complement strand
CTTTTTCTCCGACTGTTCGCGAAGTTGATGTCAAAGAAGAACACCTCTGTGGTTCTTGCTCGCGGATCGTCAGATAGTCGCTTCAGGGTTCACTACTGCCGTGTTGTCTTAGCAGTCGAGTGAATGCCAGTGATTCAATCCGAAAGCTCTGCGTCCGGCAAGTAAAGATCGATCTCCGCCATTGGCGGGCCGCTTCCGTGAGAGCGCCGCAGGCGACAAGAATGATACTGCTGAACATGAAGAGAACATAGAAGTGAGAATGAAGATGAAGACGCGCTCGATTACGAGTGAAGGGCCCAACTTGACGAACCTGTTCAACCTCCCCGTATGACCCGGTGTGAACGAGACTTGCACACTCTCAAGCTGGATTTTTTTGTCCAGTCAACGACCCAGACGCAGTTATGTAGCGACGCTACAGCGCCCACACGACGCCGTTCAACCGCGGCAACACAGTAGGAACATTACACTTGGCAACTCTAAGTATCCGGATTTCACGCGTTTGGAGACGACTATCAGAGGTGTCGCCCTGGAGACGATTCACTGAGACGCGTAGTAGTACTCACCGTCGCGCTTTTGAGCGCTGTCTTTTTGTGATCCAGGTTTGTTGATTCGCGGTCTTCCGGTCCGCTCATCCCGACGGAACGTGATATCGAGATCCGCGAGGAACTCGTTCATGCCCTCGCGCATTTCCTGGGGGCTGGAGGCGTGGCCGTCGACTGCAGGCTCCCCATCGAACACCATCAATCGGTCCGCCAGCAGATCGATCAGATAGATATCGTGATCGATTGCCATCACTGTCGCGTCGTGATTCTCGGCGTACCGCCGTACTGTGGTCGTCGCCCGAACCCGTTGTTCGACATCCAGGTGGGCCGATGGCTCGTCGAGTACGTACAGATCTGCATCCTTGGAGAGACACGCTGCGATAGCAACCCGTTGTCGTTCCCCCCCTGAGAGGTCGGTGAGACTCTGCTCCATCACCCGCTCGAGTTGGAGCGGTTGAGCAATCTCGGTATTCCAGTATGAGGTGCCCACCTTGTCGGTGATCGACCGCAGGAACGCGTCGACGCGCATCGGCTGGTCAATCTCGATATACTGGGGTTTGTAAGCAATATCTAATTCGAACCCTAACTCACCGGTATCGGGAGTGAGTCGGCCGGCGAACATCTTCGCCAGCGTCGATTTGCCGATTCCGTTGGGGCCGACGATGCCTAGCACTTCAGACTCGTATATCGTCCCGCTATCGACTGTGAGAGAGAACGTGCCGTCACCGTAGGATTTCTCCAGAGTGGGATACTCCACCAACGCGTCACCATGGGTAGCCACTCGAGGAGCGTGCTCTTCGAAAGTAATCGGCTCAGGGCGGATCCGCATATTTTCGTTGTCCAGATATCCTTCGAGATACTCGTTGATGCCGCTGCGAACTGACTTCGGATCGGTAATCACTCCGTACGCGTTCGGCTCCCCATAGCCCACGTGCAGTGAGTCGGCCAACAGATCCAGAATCGCCAGGTCGTGTTCGACCACTAACATCGATTTCCCCGCATCGGCGGCCAGTTCCCGGATCAGCCGGGCGGCTGTCATCCGCTGACCGATATCTAAGTACGGGGTGATTTCATCGAGGAAATAGAAGTCGGCTTCGCGGGCGAGACAGGCAGCGATAGCGACCCGCTGAAGTTCACCGCCGGAGATGGAGTCGATTGGCTGATCCATGACAGGCCCGATCCCGAGTCGCTCGATTATGGTGTCGAGTTCTCCTCGTTCATCTGTCTGGTCCAGCAACTCCCGGGTCAGCCCGTCGAACTGATCGGGGATTCGGTCAACATACTGCGGTTTTCGGGCGACATCGAGTTCACCGCTGGTAAGCGCGCCCAAATACGTCTGAAGTCCGGTTCCCCGGAATCGGTCGAACACGGCCTCCCAGTCGCCGGGGTCGTCGTAGCGGCCGAGATTCGGGACAACTTCGCCGGCTAGTGCGTGCACAGCCGTCGACTTTCCAATCCCGTTCGGCCCGAGAATCCCCGTGACCGTCCCCTCTCCGGGCACCGGGAGCCCATACAGGGCGAAGGCGTTGTCCCCGTATCGGTGGATAGGGTCGTCATCCAACTCCGAGGGGAGGTTGATAATCTCGAGAGCGTCGAACGGGCACTTTTCGACGCAGATTCCACAGGACTCGCCGAGACAGAGCTCCTCGGAGACCCGGACCTGGTCGGCTCCGCCTTCTTGTGCGTCTTCGCCACGGTTGGTGATACACTCTTTTCCGGTGCGATTCGGTGGACAGTAGTTTTTACACTCGTAATTACACCGGTCAGGCTGGCACCGCTCAAGATCGACTACCGCAATGCTATCCTCAGCCATATCAGATGGGAATCCCGACCCGAGTCGAGAGCAGAATGGTGTAGGTAATAAACCACAACGTGAACGCCATGAACGTCACGTAGAGGTTATCTTTCACGCCGAAGTCACCGATATTGATACCGACCAACTTCAACACAGGGAACTGGAGCATCACGAACGCTCCAAGAATGACGACAGCCAGCGTCGAGGCAGCAGCCTCCGCAGAGACGCCAAGATAAACAGCGGAGGCGAAAGCGGCTGCAATCCCAGCCAGGCACGCGACCGTTGTCACGACTACGCCACGTGTATGGTCGGAAAACCGTGATTCATCGGCCATATTTGTATGTCTGCTATCCCTCGTGAAAAGCCGTTCGTTTGTCGTATCGACTGCTTGAGGCATCTCTGTAGCCGTCTCACACGATAATGAGGAAAGCCAGCATATTCTGGTGGGACCGGTGATACCCAGAGTGTGATACTTTGCCGTCCATTTCGGCTCGAATCTCACCTGTGATTACGCTGTCAGACTGTTCACTTCGAGTGTGACTATGACGTATCAAAGTTTATGCTTGTACACCTTGTCATTGAACTACAATGGCTAACCCGGAGCAAGAAAGTCTGGACGATCTCCCGCCGAGCGCCAAACTAGTCTTCAAAGTACTGGAGTATAGTGGCCCACTCACGCAGAAAGGTATCGTCGAGGAGTCGATGCTGTCGGCTCGAACCGTGCGATACGCTCTAGAACGGCTCGAAGAGATTGAGATTGTCGATGAGGACGTATACTTTGCCGACGCAAGGCAGAATCTCTACCAATTAACCAAACCCGCACAGGAATTCACCGCAGATTCAGAGACCTGTACCGCAGACTAATCCCCTTTGATGTAGGCGGGCCTATCTCCTTGTTGTGGTAGTTCGTTAGCTCCTCCACCACTAGACACGTGGGTGTGTGAGTGGCCGCGGCAGATAACCAGCCCCGTGCGATGAGCGTTACCGCTGGTTGAGTGGAGAGACTGCTATCACATCGATGGGGACTGGCAGTCGCCTTACCAGTCTGGCACGGGTGGTCTGACTGGATACATCAATTTGGAGTTCCGGTAATTCCGTTCACGCACGTCTCCCCACGATTTGAGCGTGGTTCCCGTGCTGTTTTCGCTGTGATATGAGTTGGTGATGTTTCGGGTATACCACATCGAGACCACGTGTTCTTGCCCACACTGTCGAAACTGGAGACGCTGAGTCTGGGTGAATGCCGCCGAGATGCCCAGATACACGGTCTGTGCTGCCACAGAACTCCTATCACGCCCTGTGTGAAGTCCTGGACGAGCCTACTTCGCGTGTCTTGTCTCTTGCACTGCCGTTGATACCGTTAACACGACCGTGATCAACATTGCGCTGGTGGCCGCTAGCACGAAAGCCAACAGCAGAAACCACCCTTCCGGTCCGACGACTGGGTACCGACGTCCGTCTGCCAGTGGTCCCCACAGTTCGAGAAACCGGAACAAGTAAGCAATGACCGCCAGGGATAATCCGCCGACTGCGCCGCGTTTAGCATTCTGCCCGATATTTAGCGACTCCAGCAGAGCAACTAGTGGCGGCCGGTCCGGTCGATTATCCGGGTCTGGCTGCATACCTCCGTCACTCACGTCACCCACTCATTCACCCTAGCGGTTAGCCGTTTCGAGGCAATTGAGTGCAGTCTCCAACCGCGTCGGGTCCCCAACGATCACAGAGATGATTCACAGAGCGGGACGCCGGATGCCCCTGATCTCGGGCGTGGAGAGTCGACACACGCGAGAACATGCTTTTGTGAGTTCACTGACGCCAGCTGGCATCCCTGCGGCGATAACAGATAGCAACCTCACGTCGAGAAGAGGGATCTCGACGGCCACGAGTACCGTCACCAGCCCAACCCCGCCGCACCTGTCACAG
>JAQCMZ010000236.1 GCA_028274825.1 Haloferacaceae archaeon | reverse complement strand
GTCGGTGACAGCGGACCGCATCACACATCACGTCCGGCCGGCGCTTGCCGGCTGGTCGGCTGTCCGCCGCGAGCCAGGTCGGGGAACGGGTCCTCATGTCGGTGTCACCTCAGTTGAAACGCGTCGTCAACACTGACTAGCGAGGGGTGGGATATTCATTCTAGTTGAAGTGTGTGACACACACTCGAACTCCGGGGCTACCGTTACGACTTTATCCCGACACCGGATAGAGTAGAACGGGCCAAGGTGGCAGAGCCTGGCCGAACGCGTCCGCCTGCAGAGCGGATCATCCCCGGTTCAAATCCGGGCCTTGGCTTGTATCATTTTGTTGAAAGCCGACCTCAAACCACCCGCTCGACGACGTTCGAAAATCAGGCCCGGCTGACGCTAGAGTTCCCCGGGGTCTGCCACTCCATCGAACCGGCTTGCACGGGAGGTGCGGGCCCGTGCCTAAGCGGAACTACGAGGGCGACGCACTGGACGGAACAGCACAATACATCACGGAACGGCCAGAGCTCAAGGACGCAGCCGAAGATGTCGAGTACGCGACCGATCCCGAGCCAGCGGGTGAGGCCACCACAGAGAACGTCCCGCTTCCCGGGGACGATGCCGGCTGTCAGTTCCCGGGCTGTACAGCCCCGACCGACCGAACCTACTGCGCGGACTGTCGGGCGGCAATGCAGGGAGGTGACGCCTGATGGTTGGTCGCACGTGTCCGCATTGCGGCGATGACCAGGTCACGAACCGTCGCGAGTTCCGGCGCGTCTACAACTGGCGCGCCATCATCCACGACGCTGGTCGTCAGCTTCGGGATGACCTTGCCGGCCGAGGTGTCGACCCGCGGCCCGCTGAAGACGGCCAGGCGATGGTCAAACGCTGGTTGCGCGGAGACGCTGACGGGCCGGATGCTCTGTGCGCAAACTGCCACCGGCCGGTCGGGAGGGTCGGGCGATGAACATGTCGACGCCGCCGCCGCACGTCCCGGACGACGCCCTTGTGGCGGCCGTTGATGACGCGTGGGTCGAGTGTGACCCTGCCGCAGCGAACGGCTACCTCTGCCGTGACCAGGTCGCTGACCACTGCGCGTTGTCCGCAGCGACGCTCAAAACCCGTCTTCGGGAACTCGCGGCTGAGGGTAGGATTGCATCTGCACTGACGCTGGATCTGCGAACATACACCGAGACGCGCGCAGTCGCGCCCGCCGAGGTGGCCTAATGATCGCCGCGTCACACCCAACCTGTCCAACCTGCGGGGCGGTCATCCCGGAGTCGGGCTGGAAGGATAGTGAGTGGGAGTGCCCCAAGAGTCGGTGCGGGCGAATGCTGAATCCTGCTGAGGTGGTTAGATGACCAACGACAATCTCGAAGCGTTGCGTGATCGTGTCGATGCCCTTGAGGCACAGTTGCAGGCCGTCCGGGCCCAGAACCGGCGGCTGAAGCAACTGCTCGCTGGTGACCCCGACGAGTTTGCGACCTGGGACCTCGACAGTATGGTCCCACTGCACACCCGTATCGAGCAGCTGGAGGGAATCGTCGACGAGCACGAGACGAAGTTCCAGGTGTTCGTCGTCGAGGAGGGGAAACAGTCAACCCCGGACCAGCGGGCAGTCCACCTTCGTCAAAACATCCTGAACCAGGCCCAGAAGAACGACGCGCCCATCGCGAAGCTCACCCGAAGCCAGGCTGACTCTGCGCTCGGTGGCGACCTGCACAAACAGAGTGTCCTGGACGCGATGAAACGCGCTGCCGACGGTCACGCAGCACAGACAACCGGCAGTAGCGACCTGCATCCCATCGAGGCGCTCGAGTTCACCACTGGTGGGACAGTCGGGAGCGATGGGTCACCAGACCAGAGTTACCTCCTGATCGACCTGCGCGATTTGACGGGGGACCAGGCCCGTCAAATTTTGACGATGGGAGAGACTGTTCGGGGGGTGGCCGACTGATGCGGCGGTCGCGAGGGAAGCCACCCCCGCCCAACGAGCGTCTAGTTTTCTCGTCTACTCTGCCCAATTGTCATTCTATTTCTCCTCCGCCAGCGTCTGGTGCGCCGTGTCCAGCGCCGCGCCAGCGCTCGAAACGCCGGCGTCAAGCGCGGCAATACTGATTCTCACCATCGTCAAAATTTGACGGGCATTCAGATTTCCGACGCAGGGTGACGTGTCGAATCCGAGTATTTCTCGACCCCCAACCGCCAGAAAATAGCGTTCCTTCACAACCGTGTCAACCAAGTTGAGGCGACTGTCGGTGGTCATGCTTACTGATCGTTGAATCAGGCTAAACCCGCGACTCGCGGCACACAAAGGGTAATACTCTGCGGGCTTATAATTAAATGAACATTAGTGCTAAGCTGTCTACAAAATGTCAATCATTTGGGGCAAGGTCCAAGTCTGTTGTGTATGCTCGATAGCGACGGACGAGGTTCGACGCTGGCTGTCTGTCTCCCTGTGGCCGTCCTCCCGGCCGGCTGCTCTAGCAGCCAGCCACCCTCTACCCCTGCGGACGGGGGCAGTTCCCCAGGCTCGGCTCCAGCCACGACGGTGAGTCCGACATCAGAGACCGAACTGACCTCCGTGACTCCGACAGTCAACTACACGCTCTCCGAGGGCGAGTCGTACACGTACGATTACACGTTCGTCGGGGATAGCGATAATCTCACACAGACGCTCACGATCGAATCGGTTGGCGGCGACCAAGTCGCTGCCAATGCTACTACCTACAACCAACGGCGTTACTAGACTCGGAGACGATTAGCGGTAATCACACCGGCGTCCTCTTGGATTCTGAATTCTGGCTGATTCGTCCGCCGTACCTGCTGACTGTCGATCACGAACTCACGACTGGCACATCCTGGACACAGGGAAAAAACATTGTCCGGGACGGTGGCGCACTGACCTTTGATCTGAAGGGAGCTACCGTCCGCGTGGTCGGCACCGATACAGTCGCCGGTATCGAATGTGCTGTCGTGGAATGGGGCGAGTGCCCCGCATCGGCCTGTATCCATCCCGAGTATCAATTTGCGCTTCGTGCAACTTTCCAGAACGAGCAGGCCAAGTGGCACATCAAACTGGTCGATACCTCTCGGTGAACTAAGCGAGCTGCTATACCGCTCCAGGACCCGGGGAGATACCGTACCGAGCAGGCCCAAACGTCCCCGGTGTAACCAGTCAGTCTCCGGTCACCGCTGATACCGGACAGTCTACGCAGAAGAAAGCCGTCAATTCAGGGCAGGTCTGGGGTCTCTGGGTGCCGTGGGCCGGTCTCAAGATAGGTGACCGAACACCCCTCCGCCAGAATGAGCTCTTTTTCATTTTTATACGTCCCTACCTTAACCCCGGTCAACTCATACCATTCGCCCTCTTCGAGTGTTGGCGGAGCAGTGCTCTCCCACGAAACGAATCGCGCCGAACCGCCGTACTGGTCCTGAAGAATCCCTCGCTGATGCTGTTTCTTCCACGGGTCGCGAAGCTCTCCAACCTGAACTTCGACCGACATCAACTCGCCAACCTCGTCAAGGGGTTCAACCTGTCCAGTATCAACACGATCAATGTACTCACTGATCTCCTCCAGGAATTGTGATTCGTGTCCGCCCCTGGTAAGGAGATCAAGACTCTGTTTCGCCCGTGTAATCGCGACATAAAATCCACGCCGTTCTTCTTCGATTCCGCCGATCCCCAGTGGTTGGACGAGGGCTAACAGTTCGTTTTCCATGTCGTCCGGCGGAAAGCCGTGGGAGCCGGTAGCCGCGTGGACCAAAATCACATGTTCTGCTTCCCGGCCTTTCGATTGGTAGAGTGAGTACACAGCCACGCCATCGGAGGCTGTGTTGTCTGGCCCTCGGTACTGGTCCGACTTGCCGACGTAGGGGATTTCCTGCGATTGCAACCCTTTCTTGATTTCATCAAGGAACGGGACCGCATCGTCGTACCGACAAAGGATCATGATATTATCCGGGCTGGCCTCCGCCTGCAGATATTCGTTAAGTATGGTGAGCGTGTACCGACGGACTCGTCGGACGTAGTCATAGAATGCATACCCGCGTAATGTGTGAACTCTGGGTTGCGTATCGTAGTCAACGGTTGCCTGGACCGACTTCTCAAGCTGCTGAGTGTTCTGGTTGATCAGGTCATTCCCTGCCTTGACAATCTGTGGTGGACAGCGGAAATTCGCCGTCAAATCTGTCCGCGTGGCGACATCAAAATACTCCTCAAAGTTAGTGAAATACTCGATCGCTGCCCCCTGAAAGGAGTAGATACTCTGCCAATCATCGCCGACAGCGAACAGTCGGGCAGCGTCTGGTCCAGTGAGTTCCTGGGCGAGTTCAAGCGTGCCTTTTCCGACGTCTTGAAATTCATCAACTAAGATGTGGTCGTACTGGCTCCGGTATGTCTCTGGATCCTCTTGAATGAGGTCCACAGCGTCATAGATCATATCAGTAAAATCAATTAGGTCGTTTTCTGTTAAGTAGGACCGATCTCGTTGAAGGAGAAACTGCCCACACTTTGCGAAGTGGTACTGCCGGGGATTTCGCGGGGTAATGGCAGCGTCAATATCCTGCAGGCGAACGTCGAATTGCTTTGCGTTGTCAATGAAGTCCCGAAACTGCTCGTGAATCCAGCCTTCCCGCTGTGAGTAGTCAAATACGTGATTCACCAGGTCCTTGAATTCCAGCTGGTCAAGATCTACACCAATGTTGGTGAGCCGATGACGCAGTACCTGTTTCGGCTGACCGCTTTCGTGCTCAAACTCGTATGTCTCGGCAAGGGTCGCGTCGGCGTCTTGAAACTGGTTACGAGCCCACCGGATTTTGGTGTGGTATTCCTCCGACGTCTGTGAAAACCACGGGGCCACCGACCCCGATTCGTCCAGTCCCCAGTGTTCGATATATACATCATATGTTGGAAGATAGAAATCAGGGTTATAGCCTGCCTTCTGGGGGTCCTCGTCAGCCCACGTTGCCCGGTCTTCATATCTATAGGTGACTTGATGTGTCGTCAGAAAGTCGGCGATCACCTTCTCTGCTCTTGAACGGACTCCCTCCTCTCGGAGTGTGAGGTATTCAGTCTCAGCACGTGCTTCGACATAGGCTTCTTTTGTTTCGAAATCCGCCTCGTCGTAGTAGACGTCATCATAGTGGACGAGGAACTCGTAGTAGTGCTTGAGGAAGTCGTTCGGAGCAGTTTCGCGAGCATTCCGAATATGCCGGTCGACGAGATTTATTTTCTCATGTGAATCGATTGTTTCGACGTACCCATTCTCTGCAGTTTGAACGATCTCACGCCCAAAGGAATGGATTGTCCGGACCTCAACCTCAGTGATATCGAAGTACTCAGCGAGTCGCGTCCGCATTTCCTCAGTTGCCTCATTGGTATATGTGACGACCAAGATCCGCTGAGGATCGATATCCTGCTTTTTGATCAGGTACGCAACACGAGTGGTGAGGGTGAGCGTCTTTCCTGTCCCGGCTGCCGCGATCACCTGATTGTAGATGTCGTTGCGAATGACCGCCTCCTGCTGTTCGGGGGTTAACCTGAGATCATCCGGCCCGACACTGCTGAATAACGCCTCACAGGCTCGTCGCTGCCGGCGGATGAACTCCGGATTGTACCCGCGGAAATGTGACTGGATTGTCTGGACA
Organism: Haloferacaceae archaeon; assembly: GCA_028274825.1. Classification (GTDB taxonomy): domain Archaea; phylum Halobacteriota; class Halobacteria; order Halobacteriales; family Haloferacaceae; genus J07HR59. The sequence goes on along the minus strand of JAQCMZ010000236.1, from coordinate 6,596 downwards.
TTGTCCCGGACCTCTTCATACCGCCTGCGGTCAGCGTCACCGAGCACTGTAAAGTCGGCATCGTCGGCAAACGTTTCCAGATCCGATCGTAAGTCCACAATGACTGTCGAGAGCGTCTCCTTTGCGGGCCGTGTCAGGTATCGCTCGTACTCGAGATACGGTTGTACGCTGCTGACAAGTTTTTTATATCGTTTCTCAAACGCTGCCATCGACGCATCGAACTGCGTTTTCTCCTCAATGAAGTCCTCAGTCTCTGTTAGTCGTGATTCATACGCCGAGAGACTAGCGACGCGCTCGCTGTCAGCATCTTCCCGCCATGGCGCTTGACGAACTTCCTCAACCTTGCCCCTGAGTGTCTCGATCTTCGCGAATAACTCGTCACGGTCGTGAATCACTTCACCTTGCTCTTTCGCCGGAGACAGACGGGCGTCAAGTGTTTTGAGTCCCGCCTCGAGTGTCTGTTCAATCTCATCAAGACACACTGCGGCGTATTTAGCTCGCGACTGAGACAACCCGTTAAGCAGACGTGAGGCGCGGTGTTCACACAGGCGAAATCGTTTGCTCAAAAGACCGGATATCTTCAGGACGGACTTTTTCTTACGGAACGTCTGAATCTCGTCACGTACCGTTTCAACCTCTCTAATTAACTCCTCTTCTGCAAGGTATTGATCCAGTTGAAAGAACGGTTGAGCGTCCGCTTCTAAACTGCCAAGTTCTTCTTCCCACGTATCGAGACGTCCGTTGAGGCCCTGGCGCGTTTCAGCCCTCGCTTCCTCCAACGTCGCCTTCCAGTCTCTGCCGTTCTCGATCGAATGCGCTAGTGTCGTCTGCACATTCAAGAGGGCAGTGCGCTCGTCTTCATGAAGAAAGGGTGTCCGCGGACGGGACAGCAATACTTTACAGTCATCAAGCAGTTGCTGTTCATGCTGAATCGCCTCTTCAATCGCAGCAATCGAACTCTCGAACGAGTCCTCATCGCGACGGGGTGCAGAAGATACTGGAAAGCGATATATTGGTATTGAGGAAATCTGCTCGCTCACCGGTGGGTCGTCATCAACATTGACGTCAAGGTCGCTTTTGCCTCGTAGGTGCTTGATCACACCTCGATAGCGATCAAACACAGATGCAAACTGCGCAGCCACCGTGCGGCGATGTTCTTGCACCGCACCTGGGTTCATTGAGGTCGGTGCAAAGAGCGCGTCCCACACTCGGGTGGGTAATATGACTCTGAGAAGAGAGTCATCATCTGCTACGTAGTCTTCGACTTTCTCGAATGTCTCCCAATCTGGATCAGCATCTACCAGTGGCTTCGAACCCTCAGTTGAGGCTTCGTCGGTGAGCACTATCGCCCCCCTGTATCGGCTAATATATATAATTCTTACATAAAATAACGGATTCGTCTCAGAGTTTGTGTATAATCCCTTCGGGTTAGTTGTCGCTAGCACTCATCAAGAGAGACCACGACCCGTCGTACTCACTTACTGAGCGTGGTCAAGCGCGGCGTTCAGTGGTGCCGTAGTCCGGATAGTATCGCAGTGAGGGATCCGTACGTCAACCACGCTGAGTGGGAGGGTCAAGTAATCATTCCGGATGATCGTAAGTATCTGCAAGAGCCGGGCTTTCAGGCTCGAAGAGGACTTCCTCGTCGGCCGGCTCTCCACCCATGTAGTCGATCTTTGCGCGCTCGCGGTCCATCGCCTGCGGCGTCATCTCGCCCATGTAATGCTCTTCGAAGGTTGACCAGTCCGACCATCCCCCGAACTCCATGACAGCCATCGGTGAGCACCCACAGTCCCAGAGTAGGTGCCCGCCCCAGCTGCGCCGGAGGTCGTGGACGTCCAAGTAGGACCACCCCTCATCGCCAGTCTCTTTCTCCAGATCTCCGGCGGCTCCGCGTACCACCCGGTAGATCGTCGACCCGGAAATATTCACGACCGGCTCACCATCGTTGCGAGCGTGCCCGAGCGTCCGCGCGATCGTCGCCACCTCGTCAGGAACTGGTGCTTCCCGGTATATGTCCCGTTTGGCGTAATCTTCCCAGACGCGCACGAACCCATCGGGTGCGTGCTCGAAGTCCTGCGGGCGGACGCTCCCGATCTCTGACCGGCGTAAACCAGCTTGCCCAGCGAGCCGGACGGCCAGCTCACGGACCGGATCGGCAGTCTCGTCGGCGAGGCACTCGATTTCGTCGACAGTCAACCAGACCCGTTTGCTTTCTTTTTTTGGATAGTCATCAAGTCGCATCGGTCGCTCACAAGCACTTCACGGGCGATATCCTAGTGTCTTCAGGTTAGTAGGGGGCCTTCATCCTCCCGAGATTACCTTCCATGGCTCGTTGGAGGGTACAAAACCTCTCGTCTGGCGCTTTCGCAAGGACTTATAATAGCCGCCCGAAGTCAGTCGTGTTGTATGTACTTTGAGAGAGCTGAAGTGAGAACTATCCTCCACCTTGATGTAATCCAGTATCTTTCAATCGGCTAGTGTCGGCAAACGGATCTTTTCCAGAGACTCTTTCACCCCGCCCGTCGTTCTTTACAGACTTTCCCACAGATTGGTTTCTCTTATCTTTTGAATTATCCTTCGATTTCGACGGACTATCAGGGCATCTCTTTTTGTGTTTTTTACGAGCTAGCTCGGTGTCGAACTCTCTCTCACAATATGGACACTCAATACCGCTGCTGCTTTTCTGCCTATTTGCCTCAGTGGCTCGGTTGTCGTTATTGCTATTAGAGGTTTGTGAGCCAGTAGATTGAGTGGTGCTGGAAGGGGGTGTGTTCGTATCCACACTAGTGTCCACGACAAAACACTGCCAATCTGCCGGTGTTTGCTTGTAGTCTGCTTTGACAACAGCAGTTGGTTCGTTCCCATCTGTTGGGGAGCGATTTAGCCCTGAAACATCACACAAATTGCCGATAGTCTGCTTCGCTTCTGAGCTCAATGTCCCGCGAATCTGGCCAAGGATATACAAGACAGCCTTCAACGTAGCGGGTGGGACGATTGCGCGAGGAGTTCTACAGAGGTCGATCTCATCAGGGTCGAGTGAGACATCCTCGTGGGTGTGCCGCGTGGTCAGCGACTGTCAGTGCCGCTCTGTCCAGCTCGGATCGTCCGGACGATTGTGAGGCATACCATCGAGAGAGCCAGCCCCACCACCGAGAACGTTGTTCACTCATCCACCACACCTCCCAAACCATTATATACCTGTCAAAAACCACCTGCTGAATAGAACCTCTGGGCCTTATTTAGACGCTGCCGAAGACGACGATTAGTGGCTGTGTGGAGTGAGTAGAAATCGTCGGTGAAAGCCTCTCCGACCGGTCTCGTTGTTTGAGCAAAGAGCGGAGCGGACGATCTGCACCACGTCTAAACAGGGCCTGTGTATCGTATTCAACACGACTGTTGGAATATATCAATACCTGAGGATTTCAAGAAGGCCGATGGGGTGGGTTTCTTGGACTCCAGATACTAGCGATAGCCCTTCTCGGGTTCATGAAGCGATGACCCGTCGCAGCTGCCATTGGATACGAGCGTTCTCTCAATACCACCACCTGACAGTTCCTGCGTTGCTGTCGTGAGGGGTGCAGTCACCGCTCAAGACTCATTTTACGGCCAGTTATGCCAGTTAACTAATGATCTCCCACCATAGTCAAAGGTGGGCTATTGATTACACTCTACGATCACAAAACGCTCCGATTGTATCTTGACCGTGGGATCTAGGGCCAGCACTCCCCCAAGGATACTGAGCCATCGCCGTACAGCAGCCACTATCCGACACTCGCGGACTACGCCTGTGGACAGGAAGGAAATCACGTCTTCTTCTTCTGGGACCGGGAGATCTTCTACGGTGGCCAGCTTGTCGACTCCGACCATCACGGGGCGTTCTTTCTGAACGGGCAGCGGAGTCCGCTTGGTCGGGACGCTGAGGCCCCGTTGGTGTGGAACGAGTCCGAACGCAACCGGTACGACCGCGTCAACGCCGGCTTGTTCACCGTCCAGGACGAAGATACCGAATACGACGCCGTCTGCCAGCCGTTTTCGCTCCGTTTCGAGGACGAGTAGGACCTTGCCGGGACGTACATCACGTCCGACCAGCTGTACTTCGAGTTGGGCGAGTATCGGTATCCGCTCCCATCGAACACCATCTCCGGCATGGGCCATTCAAGAATGCGGCTCTCTTCAGTGGCGAGTTCCGTCAGTCACTAGCTGTGTGACACACACCGCCAGTCGACCGTCTGGGAGACCTGAATATAGTGGATGCCACGGCAGTGCTCACCTTCGTCGATTGCGCGCTTGACTCGACTCGAGAGTGGGCGGGTGGTGATCAGTAATACCTCGTGCGTTGAGTTCGTTCGGGCTGACAAGCACTCGACATCGGCCCATTCCAGCGAACTTCCTGCGTGGCACTCGAAGACCACGCGAAGGACTTTTGACGGAAGGCGAAGCAACACCGTCTTGTCGCCAACATAGACCTCGGCGTCTGTGGAGTCGTGGGAAATGGTGGGTGTCTGGTCAACCAGACCGAACAGGATCCGCGCGATCTCGTGCGGTGAGAGTGAGTCGATACGAGCCTGCAACAACAGCTTGCCCGGGTCCTTCGCAACGCCGGTACGATCGGCAGAGAACTCTCCCTCGGGGGTGGGACCGGAGAACACCACACCTCTGCAGACGTCGCTATTCGATACTTATGACCTACGGTTTTTCTGAACAGAACAGCCAATCGCAACGCTTTGAGTCGGTTTGCTCTCAATAGTTCAAAACGCGTAGAGAAGTATCTCAACCTAATTCTGTCAGTATGAAAAGCGGCGAGTCTGTATTATAGATATTTTCCGGTGGGCCTTCTGAATGTGGCGCTTTTGATGGATGCGACTTTGCGCCAATCTTAAACGCTCTTGTGTAGAGGATTGTTGGTCGTGGCCGGTAGGTTAGTTCGGGATGGTTGACCGGCCGGTTCAACCCGCAATAACCACGGTCTGATTCTCCAGCACTCTAACAACACTCTGGACAAAATCGCCAGACAGCTCTCCACCAACAATCACTCACCCAAGAGCGATCTTAAAATATTCGTCTGAATCAGCTATCGACAAAAGTAATAGATATTTTTCACATTGGACAGATGCTGGAATGATGGCTACGGATAATATTCACAGGGAGATTCGGAGCGAATACTTGGAAATGCTGTTCAAGAATGGGATCACGAATGGGCTGGATTATGTGACACTGGTCACTGAAACGAATGAATCTGAGTTCGCTGCAGACGAACAGCAACTCCTCCGGATGGTTTCCCCTGCAGCTTTCTACCGCTGCTATCCGATTCATGATCAAGACATAGTGCTGGCTGGGTTGAATCCGCATTCGGAGGAGGTTTCAGGTAGCACACCTGGCGGAGCCCTGGAAATTCTCGCCCCAGCAGTTGCGGACATTGAGACATTCACGAGAGCGTGCGTCCAGGATTGGACTCGTCATTACATCACTAACAAACGGAAATCACAGGGGTTCCACAAGGTGATTGAGTATTTGAGCGAAGCTGATGTCATCAACGGGGGAGAGCCAGCAAGCGATGAGTCCTACTTTGCCGATGGTGACCCGCCGCCGTGCTACCAGGACGTCTACTTCACGAACTGGTTTAAAATGGGAACGCCCGGCGGGTCTGAGCTGTCAAACTTGACAGAGTTCGATGAGGGCATAGCGCAACGAACCCTCCGGCAGGAGATGGCTGCGATAGATCCGGCGCTCATCTTCATTTCCGCAAAGGACACCCTCCAAGCACTTGATCAGGATATCACCGGCTTAGCAGTGGAACCCTCAGTGTACGGAGACGAGCCGAAAGGCTTTGAGAACGGTGAGAAGAGAGACTCACTCAATCACACCTGGGATGGGTGGACCTCATACATCGGATACGCCTATGAGGTTGAAACTATGCCGTGTCCAGTTGCCGTGATGCCCCATCCAAACCGGTGGAACCAGCAGCAGACTGATGACAATGTGCGCCGGCTGAGAGACAGTATAGAGACGCTCGGGGCCTGACGGGCGCTATCGACGCTCCCACCCATCACCGAAGGTGGCTCCGAGTCCACATTCGCCGGCTAGTTCGGTGAGTCGCGCCCGTTTGCCCTCCTTTTTGTAGTGTGTGTCGAGGTAATAGCCGTTGGTCAACTGCTTGTAGTGGCGCATCTCCTCGTCGCTGTCGGGGCAGGTTGGCGTACTGTTGGCGAGGGCCTTCTCCTCGACGACGTACGGGATCGGGATCCGGTCGATCAAGTCGTACTCGGTGATGAGGTGGTTGACGACCAGTTGCATGATCTCGCTCTGATCGGCTGCGGGGTCGGTCCCGAACGTAGCGACGACCTCGTGGCCATCGCTGAGTCGGACCTCGTAGCTGCCGGCTCGAGCTCCCGTTGGTGTTGGGTCGGTCGTCGTGGGCTCCGACGTGTCCTCCGAGCGCTGGTGGTGGTTCTCGATCAGCGTGTGTACGCGGTCCTGGAACTCGCCGGCACTCAAGCCGAGTTGCCGGGTGCAACAGTCACGGACGGTGTCGGCGTACGTCTCCGGATCCTCGATGTTGGAGTTGTCCGCTGCGTACGCCTCTGCCCGAGCTC
>JAQCMZ010000234.1 GCA_028274825.1 Haloferacaceae archaeon | reverse complement strand
GACGACGCTGTCCGACCCACAGGTCGACGTGGGCGCTACTACGACCGTGACGGCGACGCTGTGTTAGTCGAGAGAATCCGCGACGAATTCGGTAATCTTCGGTCAGGGGTCGTCCCGAAAGCCGTCGAGGGGGAGTTTCTCGACATCCTTGAGGAAACCGGCGCAAAGGTGCCGCGTGACGAGTCCGGGAATCCCCGACGTGTGCCGACGTTCGGCAGCGAGAAATCCAGAAACAGTCTGGCCGGCGAGTCAGTCACTGTCTGGATCCCGGCGACGAGTCCCTCCTCAACTGGCTGGCCGAGTGTGGCTTAGAAGCCAGACCCTCACAAATCGAGTGTTCCACCTGTGACGGCGAGGGCTGTCGCGAGTGCAACGGCTCCGGGCACCGCCGAGAACACGGCCGGACGTTTGAGGGCCCCGACGCGGATGCCATGCAGAGTTCCTCGCGACTGTCCGTGAAACCCACCTCGTTCAGTCGGCGGGCCGGTACGCTCGTAATCCAGACGATCCAACCAACGGGGCGACCGTCTTCGTCCGATCGGCTGCCCTGCCGGACCAGTTCACTGACCTGCAAGTCTCGGGTGTCGACTGGACGCTCACCGATACTCAAAACGAGATTGTGGACGCGCTCCGCCAGCATTCTAGCGCGACTGCCAGAGAGCCCGCAAGCGAGACTGATGTCTCGAAAGCCCACGTTTACGACACGTTGAAGAAACTCACTGAGACAGACGACGATCGAACCACGAACGACCCCGTGGGAGACCAGTACGTGGGCGTTGACGATTCGGTCACCCACAGGATAGAGCCAGTTCACTCGGCCGTTCGCCCGGGCCGGTAGCGACAACTCTCGAACGCGTGACCCAGTGAACCGTGTCGAGTCCCGAACGACACCTCAGTTCACGGTTGGAACTCACTCCGACATCAAAGGCCGTGTCAATGCTGGCGGGGGTCTGTGTCTCGCTACGCGAGGTCGCTGAATCCCTCAACCATCTCGTCGCGAATGATGATTGCGTGTCTATTGATGCCCGCAAGGTGCGATTTGCGATGGCTCATCTCGGTGTTGACAACATTCCACGGGGGATTTCCTCAACGCCCCGATAGGTCACAATGGCTCTGTTGACCGCCACAGAGTCACTCACGCAATCGGTCCTGGCCGACCGAGCTGATGTTTCGGAACGCTCACTGCGAGACCATCTTTCTGACATACTTGCACTCGGGCTAATCAATGAAACGGCGACTAGCGGAAACTCTTCGAATTATCGTCGTGAGTATTCCGATGGCAACGCTCATCCATCTCACACTGGTGACAGAATTCTATGTGACGTAGTTGAGAGCGGTCGCGAAGCGGGTTCATCAGACTGGATATAGCCGAGATGTCGACAGAAGACGGCTCACACGAGGATCTCGTCAGTCGGTGTGACTGACGAGGGGGACTCGCTGTTTGAATCGCCTGCACTGTGAATCAACCCGCAGGGATCCTCTATTAAAGCCCTTGGCGCTCGCGACGGTAGCCGCTGTTTGCAGTTGCCGTGATTTCAGTCACATTCGGAGGCGACTGTTCGCCTTATGTAAAAAATATCTCCTACAGACACCGATGTTTTACATAAGGTGAGTTGATGCCGAACGACACCACGCTCACCCCTCCGGAATTGATCCCGACCTACCTTGCCGAAGGAATTCCGAAGCAGGATGAGTCGACTCTCGAGGACCTCCAGGAATACGCGGAGGCTCTGATTCAGAATCACGATCAGGCGGTCGGAACCACCAATGAGCCGGGAACTGACCGTAGTGCGCCAGTCTGTGCGTTTAGGCGTGAACACCGACACTCATCTTAAGGATAGCCACATCCAATCTGAACGGGTCTGTTCAACTGCTTCCCGAACAATCTCGTCTATCTCCTTGCGAATGATCTTGTCCACCTCATCTCTGACAATGTTCTCTGATTCCTCTCGGACGATGTACCGAATCTCCGCCTCGGACGATCCATGTCCGTGCCGCTTGACGACCAGTTGGCTGCTCAGCGAACGGAACACCGCCTCGGAAGCCCCGCTCACCGCTTATGCCAAAGACCTGGTATTGAAAATGATGCGCTGAGTCTTCTGTTCACTCTCTACAATCGATCTCGTTC
>JAQCMZ010000232.1 GCA_028274825.1 Haloferacaceae archaeon | reverse complement strand
CATGGAGGGCCTCGGACCGTGCGAACGGGCCTGGGTCCATGCGCAGCAGCCGACATACAGTGGTTCCTGCCATCTGACTCGCTCTCTCATAGACTTTTTTCGGGTCCGGCGTACCGATAGCCAGTGATATCGTCGCACACGTCGCCGGTATCACAGGCCGCAGTAGCCCGGCCCCCGAATGGTGGGGACGCCGACCCCGAAGATCGTTCAGTACGGGCGAGAGATGATATTCCTCCCCGGCGACAGCTGACGGCGAGTCCCACATCACAGCCTCTCTCTTAGTGACATCCTCCCACGACTGAAGTCGTGGGCTTCCCGAGGTTCTTATGTTACTCCCGTCGATTCGGATGGTTGGGAATCTACGGTTTCTGGACAGTCAGCCAGTGGATCTGCCACGAAGCCGTTACTCGTCCCCCGTGAGGGACTTCGAGCTACCTGATTGGTTACCGAATGTCGGCGTGGTCGGCTTCCTTTTTGATTTCGGCTCTCGCCGTGGCAAACACCGAGTCAACTGCCAGTTTACCACGCACAATAACTTCTAAGACATGATTTGTTAAATATTGTCGGATTAAACTCACGACTCTAGTCGTGGGTTTTCTCCTTGATTCTCTATAAACGAGGTCGAAAGACTGAGCGACGTCGGGAAGCGTCGGTTTCCCCTGGTAGCTGACACTCCACTCTCGAACCTCTTATATAACGGTTAGCCAAGTACTACTGATACGGTGATGACGCTCGCTCGCGCACAGCCGATCGTACGCACTGTCTCCCGGTATCTTCTCTTTGTATTGGGATGTATCGTGAGTCTCAACGTGTTCGGTGCGGTTGGCTCAGTTCTATCGGTAGGGTTACTCGCAGGTCTCACCGCCCTCTCATTTCTGCTGGCCACGGTCATCGACACAGTCCTCGGCTCGTCTCAAGGGAGACATCAACCGCCCGCCTCAGAGTGGAGCTGGATAGGCACAGCACGCTGGGAACAAGCCACACTGGTGGGCCTGCTCATCCTCGGGGTGAGTCTTCGCGTGTACGCGCTCGCTGGACAAAGCTTCTGGTTTGATGAAGCGATTACGACAAACGCTGCCGTCGCGACGCTCGAAACAGGGCGACCAACGTTTCCATCGGGCTACACCTACTGGCGAGCCTTTCCCCACACCATTGTTGTCAGCGCCTCGCTATTCGTGTTTGGAATAAGTGAGTGGGCGGCGCGGCTGCCATCCGTCATCTTTGGCGGAGGGAGCATCCTCGCGACCTACTGGCTTGGGCGGGAGGTCGGTGGCCGGCGTGTTGGCCTGCTTGCGGCTGGGCTACTCACAGTTGCGACGTGGGAGATCGCCTGGAGTCGGCAAGCGCGCATGTATCAGCTGTTTCAGTTGCTGTACGTGCTGGCAATCGTGATGCTGATGCGCGTTGATCGACAGGGGATACAGGATGTGCGGCGTCTTGGGCTGCTGGTAGGCGTTATCGGACTTGCGGCCGCAACACACCCGATTGGGTATATTCTGTTACCCGTGGCGGTTGTGTTTCTCGCAACGACAGCAGTGCTTGACGGGTCAGTTACACGTCAGACTGCAGGGATCCTCGTCGGCCTCGCGGTTGTGTTGACAGTCGTGTTCGAACTCGTCGGTCCCGGCATTACGGGGGCACTCGAGACGGTCACTTCTACTGACGTCAATTACTGGGATGCTTACGTGTCGTGGGGAGCCAGCGAACTCCACGCGTTCTTCTATCTCGCGGTGGTTGGGACCACTCTTACCGCTTACACTGGAGCGCGCCGCGCCGGGCTACTGTGTGGGGTGGCCGTGCTTCCGCCGGCGATCATTTTGAGTTTCAGCACCCAGCTGTTTGCCACGCGGTATCTGTATTTTGTGCTGCCCTTCTTATTCGTGTGGGCGACTGTGACGATTCTGTTTCTCGGCGACCAACTGTGTGTGATTCCGGAGAGACAGCGTCCACGACTCACGTCTACGCAGCTACAATCGCTTGGCAGTGTGCTGCTCGTCTGTCTGTTGGTATTTGGTGGGGGGTTCACCGTCACACCGCAATCAGGGTATGACCTCGGTGTCAATGCGCCACAGCCTGAGTTTAACGATGCGTATGAGTATGTGACTGAGCATCGCCACGATGATGCGGTGGTGATCGCCGGTTGGACCGCCCCAGGCGTGTATTATGCCGGTGGGGTTGATTACTGGTTGGCACACGATCTGACGGGGACTGGTGGGTCCTACACGGTTGACGGGGGCGAGCGATACTCTGGGGCGGAGCCGCTCCGCTCTGCGGCGGCACTGGAGACGGTGAGCGCTGAATCAGACGACGTCTGGGTCGTCGTAGACCGGACCGCGTATCTCCGGCAGTCTGCAGCAACGCAGCAGGTGCTTGCGACAGAGTTCGACACTGTGCACCAAGTTTCTGGTATTACCGTGTATCGGTCGACAGTCGAGGAGTGAACTGGATTGGCTTCGTGGTGAAGTAAGAAACTGGTACTCCCATCAGAGCATGATGATGTAATACCGCAATTTTATATCGGCTCAGTAGTGTTATTGGATATATGGATTGTTCTGTTGTCCTGCCAGTGTACAACGAGCGGGACAACCTCCGGCGGCTATTTGAGGAGCTACGGGACGTTCTCGTCAACCAGTTTGCTGAGTGGGAGGTGGTGTTTGTTGACGATGGCTCAACAGATGGAAGCAAGCAACGGCTTCGAGAGCTTCACAGCGAAGACGATCGCGTTCGAGTAATTGAATTCGCCGCTAACTTCGGCCAGAGTGCAGCGCTTGACGCTGGGCTCCGCTATGCACATGGTGATCTCGTAGTGACAATGGATTCTGACCGACAGAATGATCCCGCAGATATCCCTCGCCTCGTCGAGACACTCGAATCAAACTCGTACGACTGTGTTGTTGGGTGGCGTCGCGAGCGAGACGACCCCTTTGGTAAGCGACTGGCGTCATGGGTTGCTGCGAAGCTTCGGCGGTTCCTCTTGAGTACGGAGCTGCATGATTACGGCTGTACGCTCAAGGTGTTTAGCCACGAGGCCGCCCAATCTGTCACGCTCAACGGCGAGATGCATCGGTACATCCCACCGCTATTAGCTTGGCGTGGCTTCGACGTGGGTGAAATCGAAGTCAATCATCGCGAACGACAACACGGAGAGACAAAATACTCCTGGCAGCGACTTCCAAAGGGGTTCCTGGATCTACTGAACGTCTGGTTCTGGCAGAAGTACTCGGGCCGACCACTGCATATCTTCGGTGGACTCGGGATCTTGTCGGCGATGATTGGGTTCGCCGGTGGCGGGTACTCGATCTACTTGAAGTTGTTTCAGTCGACAAGTCTCTCAGACACTGCACTCCCGCTGTTTGCGGTCTTCATGTGTCTACTCGGGATTCAGTTCTTCATTTCGGGGATCCTTGCAGATATTAGTATTAAGAACTACTTTTCAAATCAACAGTACGATGGCTACCGTGTCGCAAAGGTCTTAGATGACGCACAAGCCGTTGAATTCGATTTGGATAACGAAGTCGAGTCGCGAGTTAATCTGACGAATGATTAAGTTTGGTTTCGGTAGTGGTTTTGACTACGGTTCCTGAATTGATAGGCAATAGCTGCTAGACTAGCAGTAATCAATACTG
>JAQCMZ010000213.1 GCA_028274825.1 Haloferacaceae archaeon | reverse complement strand
CTCACATCAGTCCGTCAGACGGGCAGTAAACGTTCTCAGCGCGAACGATCTGGTCGTCGACTCTCCTGAAGGCAACCAGCGACTTGTCCAGATCAACAGACAGCGCCTGTCTATTCCAGACGATCCGATTCTCCGAATTCCCCAACCAGAGTATCACCAACCGGTCAAAACTGTGGTTACGAACCTCCGGGAGAACCTCAATGACGTCGTTGGCATCATCCTGTATGGGAGCGTGGCTCGGGGCGAGGCTGACCGACGGAGCGATATCGATCTCTGGGTGCTAACCCGTTCTGGGCGGGCCGAAAGCCAACGAGAAGCGAACGCCATTGCCCGTAACCTCGAAGACACGGAGTTCGATGGGGACCGATATGCGTACGATATCGACGTCGAGGCCGTCCAGGCCATTCCGGCCTACACCGACGACATCCGGGAGATCGTCGTTTCAGGGATTCCGGTCTACAAGACGAGTGATTTCGAAACCGTCGAAAACCTTCTCTTGGAGGAAGGAGCCGCCGATGAGTAACGGTTCGGACCCGACCGCTGTACTCACAGCACTCGACCGCGCACAGGATGCCTTCGAGATGGTCGGACGCGGTCGGACAGCGTTCGAGGACGGAATTAGCTGACAGCAGGCGCTAAGCCCCCTTCCTCAAGGAGCACCGCAGTCCGCACCAGCGGACAAGGAGCGCAGTAGGGAGGGAGGGGATACAGCGCCGTCATCGCTCTCATACACTATTCTAATGCTACGCTCTTGTGAAGTACATTGTCGGTGACTCAGAGAACTTCTCGAATACTCTGTTTCAGTGCTTTTCGTCCCGGTTTGCGGAGGATTCGTCGCCGAAGTTGGAACGGTCTGAGATACGCTGTCAATTTGTCTTTTGAGACGCCTCAATGCGGCGAGAGCCACGCGTCGCTGGCGCGACGGTGGCTCTCGCACGTGTTCACGTGTGCGTCTCCATCAACGTACTCACCGTCACCGTGAATTACTGATTCTCGGTGGAAGCACTCGTCAGCGTCGAGTGGATCGTAGGCCCGAAATCCGTCCGTGTAGACGGTCAGCGACTCCTTCTCGTGGTTGTCAAGAAGGAGTCGAACGATCGCTTCGTCGGCGGATTTCGCTGGGACGACGTATCGCTGACCGCTGCCGCCATCAACCAGCGTGAACACTGGCGGTTTGTCCCCCTCATACGTTCCTCGTCCGCGATTCGAGAGAGCACGCGAGCGCGACTTTTAATCGCGCTCGCGGCCTTTCTTCGCGGCAGAGACGTAAAACTCGTCAATCTCGACCGGGCCAACGAGTCTGATGGCTGGCGCGTCGAGCGTTCTGGCGAACTGCTCGACGCGCTGGCGAAGCGAGCGATACGAAACGTCAATTTCAGCGTCTAGCTGGCGGATACTCGTGTTGAACCAGAGAAACGAGTAGAACGCGAATAACACCTTGTCGAGGCGATTTTCGCGTGCCCGAGGATCATGCCAGTCTTATCGTTGAATGTGCGGTCGCAATCCTTACACAGATACCGTTGATACTCTCGATAGCTGCCGTGTTTGATCACCGACTCAGACCGGCAGCGTGTGCTGTGTTGAATAGCGTCCTCTGAGTGATGATGAAGTGACACCAGATCTGAGACCATCTTCCTCAACCGCTCACAAGGTGGCTCACATTTAGCCGAACTACAAACCACCGCTATTCAACACAGCAGCAGCGTGGGCAACAGAGGCCCTCGTGCCAGCGAACCTGCTCCAACAGGTTCGCGGCGCTCTCCTCTGAACTCAGCAATTCAAATGGGAACATTGCGTTCGGGCGACGCGTTCGCGTCACCCTTGCCCGCTACCCTTTCACAGCGACAGCTCTACCCGACCAACAATCTGCTTCGAAAGAGCGAAGAGGACGAATACTACTTCGCGAAAGAGAAAGCCAAGCGTGACGATTCCTCGTCCCGAGAGGCTACCTGACTTGACCGCAAGCGCAGGGGTCGTCGGACGCACTTCTTACACACACTCTCGAAAGCGATGGTTCCGGAGTGTATTAAACGAGTAAGGACGCTTGTCGTTGGCGACCTTGGCGGCATCCGAGAAGATGACGAGAACAGCGAGTCTCGAAATTGGGGTGACCATGGCAATCTTGAGTTACACGGGTGGGCATTCGACCGCTTCATGACGCTCCTTGACTACAAGGCGGAAGCGGAAGGGATCAACGTGGAACTGGTGTCAGAACGCGATACGTCAAAATCGTGTTCGGTATGCGGCCGCACGGACGACACTCAGCGCGTAGAGCGTGGACTGTACGTCTGTGAGGAGTGTGACACGGTTGTGAACGCTGACGTGAACGGTGCTGAGAACATTCGATAAAAGGTACTCCCGAGTCTCGCCACAGATGGCGGCGATAGGGATAACGGCTGGTTGGCACAGCCAGCGGTGTACCTGTTCGACCGTAGTGAGGGCGTTTTTGCCCCACGAGAACAGGTTGCTAACCGCGAACCGTAATATCCCAACGCGGTCGGGAATCCTCGTTCTTCAGGGCGGGGAGGATGCTAAATCCCAAGCCTGCGGGAGATGTGGTTTGGTCTGAACACGATTTCGACGGAATCCGAGTGACAACGGACCCTTGGGGCGATTAATCAGCAGCAATCGGTGTCGTCGGTCGCTGCCGTGAAACGAACCGATTAGCGATGGTGATGCTGATCCAGGCCAGTACCACGCCAGCGACGACGTCAACTAACCAGTGGATTCCAAGCACCATCGTTGAGAGGACAATGTTGAGCGCAAGAAACACTGCGACAGGTGTCCACCGCGGGAACTCTGAATGGGTTTGAAGAGCGACAAACAGCACTGTCATAGACATAGACGTGTGTAATGATGGGAAGACGTTCTCCGCTGAATTGGCAAGCGCGAGTAGGCCGGTGATTTGTGGGAACAACTCGAGAAGTCCGTGGCTGACCTCTGCGGCATACACCCGTGGGCCATACGCAAGAACGGCGGTGTAGATGACGATCGCAATAGCATAATTGACCGCATACGCTGTGACGGTCGTCTTGTACGGTACCGCGTCTTCAGCGAATAAATAGCCGATGAGAGGAAAACTCAACAGCACAGCATAGCCGAAGATGTAGATGGTACCGAAATACAGGTTTGTAACCTCTGGGAACAGCGACTGAAGCCACGCGACAAAGTCTCCTTCGATTGTGTAAAACAGGCTCGTCGCTTCGAATCCGTACGTCCGAGCGAACCGTGCTGCGGCGTCTTGGAGCAGTTTATTGATGAGTATCACCGCGGTGATTCCCCCGAGATAGGGCGCAATCTCACCGAGCCGAGCCGTAAGCAGGCCACGGCTGTTCCACAACCGCGCGACTTTGGTCGAGCCGACACAAGCCGCGATTAATCCGGCGTTTGCTAGCAATACGACACCGAGCACCACCGTAACCATCAGTACAATTAACATTATTGAATCTACTGTAAGTCACACGAAACTGCTGCGCTTCGCAAGCACGACAGGGGTATTACTATCCAGCGTATTAGAGGTCGCCATTACTGAATTGTATTCAGACGTAGCGTGTGGAGATTTATGAACAAATCGGCTTTTGACTATCGCTTTTTTGTGCGAGATTGGCAGTGAATCAAGGAGAAAGCCTCGCGCTTCAGCGCGAGGAGGATGTCAACGGCGACAAGCGATGTAGGAGGCGATACGTCTTCGAGACAGCAACCACACTGTTGAGGATCTCACCGACCGCCTCACCGATATGAGAGCACAAATCCGCGACTGGAAGGATGAATTCGACATCGAGTCACCGAACCAGCTTCGCGGGACGCTCGCCAACGAAACCCTCGACGCCTTCCGGGAGGCTGCCGAAGACGACACCAGTGATTATCTCGTCTAAATGGCTGCCGACGACACACAGGATCCGACTCTCGTCGATACTGGCGCGCTGATCGCCGTTGCGAATCGTTCCTTATGGGCTCAGATCACTGACCATACTGGACTCACGACGACAAACGTGTGTAAGCAGGAACTCGAACAGCACGTCGAAAACACGCGAGAGACCGCACCAGAGGGAAGTCGTCCCTGCCAGTTTCATCATGGGAGTCGTGCCGCACTCAAAGCGCTCGAAGACGCCGAGACACCGCTGACGCAGGTAACGAGTGTCCCTCGCCCGCATGGAGCGGACGCCGGGGAGGAATCGCTCCGTCAGGAAGTGCTACAGAACCCGGCGGCTGTCGACTATGTTATCCTGATGAACGCGGCTGGCCGCCGTCCGATCCGTCGCGCCGTCGACGACCAAAATGAAGTGATCCAGGTCGTTACTCCACCATTCCTGTTCTACATTCTCTACGATAACGACCTCATTTCGCGGCGAGAGTTCTGCGAAGCTTACGGTGAACTGTTGGAACGCGAGGGGTGGACTGAGTACAATGGCGTAAAGACTGCGTGGGAGAGAATCCCTATTGATTGTAGCGATATCTTAGACGACCAGCTACTCCCGTGACACACCACCTATGAATCAGAATCTCATCGACACGCGGTAGTTCGACGCGGCTCGCGAGTTCCTTCGAGCGGTACCTCCTGGATAAGGGGAAAGGCCGCGGTGGCGAGGGCGGAAACTATCGACGCAACGCGGCACGCGAACTCGAGCGATTCGCTGAATGGGCCGCTGGCGACCGCAGTCGCGACGACTGGACTGGGATCGTCCCCGACGATGCCGACCGAGAGCCCACCTTCGAAGACCTCGATGAACGTGTCTTCCGAGAGTACGCCCGACATCTCGCCGGTGATCGGGGGCTCAAGCAGAATACGGTCCAAACTTACTACCGCTATATTTCTGCGTGGTGTGGCTGGTGCGTCAACGAGGGCTACCTCGAGGCACACTACGCGCAGCGGGCGAGTGCAATGGCACCACTCCCCGAAGACGACGGTCGCAAGCCTGGTGACCAGCAGGCGTGGACGTCCGAACAGCGCCACGCGTTCACCCGCCACGTTGACCAACAGGCGCGTGACGCCGTCGAGGCGTACACAACACTTCCGGAAGACACAGAACCTCGACAAACAGCGGGCCCGTTACGCGGCGCTGAAGGCGGCTCGTGACCGTGCGCTTGTGTTCGTGCTGGCCTATACGGCTGTTCGGGTCGGTGAACTCCTCCGTGATCCCAACGACCCGCGACGTCGCGGTGTCCGTTGGGAGGACCTCTCGCTCGACGACGGGAGTATGGACGTCTACCGAAAAAAGCAGCAGTGGGATGCCGCCAGCCTCCCTGAACCGGTGATTTCACCGCTCAAAAGCTATCGACAGCTCCTCGATCCGCCGACCGATCGATGGCCAGTGTTCCCTACCTTTGACCAGCGAACACTCGCCGATCTCATCACAACAGAACTGGCCGACCGGGGTGAGCAACCGGAAGCGATCGATGACCGGCGGGCGGAGTACGCCCGTGACTTCCTCTTAGCGCTTGACGCTGACATCCGCCCGCCCTCGATCACGACAGACGGTGCGCGGTCGATCCTCCGCCGGCTCACTGAGTCAGCGGCGATCGATGTCGCCCACCCGAAACACGAGTATCTCGCGCCGCATGGTGGTCGGCGTGGAATGGGCGAAGTACTCGTTCGCGCGTTCGGGTACACAGTTGCTGCCCGCTACCTCGACAACTCTGAGGAGATGGTTCGCGAACGGTATTCACACATCGAGGCCGGTGAGCTGGGTGACATCGCGACGGAAGCGTTGGACGAAGTCGACGTGGATATCGAGTAGCGGACTACAAGGCCACGAATCGAATACGCCAAAGACACACTACTCACAGTCCACATGGCTACTCGATCACGTATCACAAGTCTCCATTCTCCTCCTTCTTCCAATCGGAGGACTGACCGCATTTGGGCGGGTATCAGATGAACTCGGAATTCTGGGGTCCGTTCGTGATATGAAACTCAAACGGCTGGGTACTGACGTTCTCTTGTTCGACGAGGTGCCAGTACGTCTCAGCCATCTCGTCAGGATTAAGAAACGTCTCCCCATCTCGATCAGGCAACCGTTCACGGACTGCCGCTGAATCAATCTGTCCGTCGATGACGACGTGAGCGACGTGAACTCCCTCGGACCCATATTCTTGCGCGATATCCATTGCCATCCCGCGAGCCGCGAACTTTGCGGCGGTGAAGCCAATCGCACCGCCGAGACTTCGCACAGCAGAGGTCGCGCCGGTGAAGATGACTGTCCCACCGTCTGTTTCGAGCATATCGCCAACGGCTTCCTGTGAGCAGACGAACGCGCCACGGCCGTTGACAGCCCACGCTTCCTCGAACTCTTCAACACTTGTGTCCATCAGCCCTGTCCACGAGGCGGCACTCGCGTGGTTGACGAGGATATCAACCGGACCAAATGCGTCTCGAACGGTATCGAACCCCGACTCAATCGCTTCGACATCGGTGAGATCTGTCGTGACTGCGAGCCCCGTCCCGGGCTCTGGGAGGTCATCTGCGAGCTCCTCGATGTAACCCGTTGATCGCGCGAACAACGCGACTTGACAGCCCTCAGCCGCGAACCGACGTGCTAACGACTCACCGAGACCGGGGCCTACACCCGCAATGACTGCTGTTCGACTCATACGTCCTTCTCACACTGGAGCAACAAAAACGAGCCCGACTGTGAGGGGTTTCCAGTGTGGTCTTCGGTCTCTGTTCACTTGGTCTACATCCACCTGTTCTCGTTGTTCTGCCGCCGTTTCTCAGACGAACGTGAGACACTCTTTCCGGACTCGTCGTGACGGTGTTGAACACCGGTGCCGCGGTCATCGCGTTTTTGTCGCTCACACTCAATGATCCGATATGGCGACGCCAGGTGAATTCGGTGAATTTGGTGGTCGACACGTTCCAGAGCCGCTTGAAGAACCACTTGATGAATTAGCAGCGGCGTACGAGGCTGCGATTTCGGATCCGGAGTTCATGGCTGAGTTCCGCGATCTGCTAGAACATTTCGGGGGCCGACCAACACCGGTATTCCACGCCAAGACACTGAGTGAACGATACGACGCTGACATCTACCTCAAACACGAGGACCTGCTTCACGGTGGTGCCCACAAACTCAACAATACGCTTGGCCAGGGATTGTTAGCCAAGCGAGCAGGGAAAGATCGACTTATCGCCGAGACCGGTGCCGGTCAACACGGGACGGCGACGGCGATGGTCGGGGCGCTGCTGGATCTGGACACGACCGTCTACATGGGCCGTCACGACATGCAGCGGCAGGAGATGAACGTGTTTCGAATGCGGTTGATGGGTGCCGACGTTGAGCCGGTCGACCGCGGTAATGAGGGCCTTGCCGAAGCAGTTGACGCCGCACTCGAAGATTTCGCTGAGAACATCGACTCCACACACTACCTCGTTGGGAGTGTTGTCGGGCCTGATCCGTTCCCGCGGATGGTGCGTGAGTTCCAGTCCGTCATCGGGAAAGAAGCACGCGAACAAATCCAAGAGCTCCACGGCGATCTCCCCGACGCCTGTGTCGCCTGTGTCGGCGGTGGCTCGAATTCGATCGGACTCTGGCATGCGTTCAAAAATGATGACGTCGCCTTCTATGGCGCCGAGCCAGGTGGCAAAGACGAGTCGAATCACTCCGCCCCGCTCTCCCGCACGGCACAGGATGAGCCACAGATCTTCCAGGGCATGAAGACGAAGACGATCGGTGAGGACACTCGCAACCACTCGATCTCGGCGGGGCTTGACTACCCGGCAATTGGCCCAGAACACGCCGCACTCCAAGAGATGGGGCGTGCCGAGTATCATGCTGTCTCCGACGAGGAGGCGTTAGCTGCCTTCCGTGAGCTGAGTGAAGCGGAAGGCATCATCCCGGCATTGGAACCGGCTCACGCGCTCGCACTCGCTGCCAAGCTCGCTGAAGCGGACCGCCACGATACCATCTTAGTCAACCTGTGTGGTCGCGGCGACAAGGACATGCAAACGGCCGCTGAACACTTCGACCTCAGCGACTAACGTTCGACGGCTTCGGACTAGTGGTCTGCTGGTTTGGTCTGGCTCACAACGGTTTTTCGTAGTGGACAAGTTCGTACTCTCCGGCTGTGGATCGTTCTACTTCTTCGTATCCTTGGTCAGGATAAAACGAAAGTGCCGCTGATTGCCGTGTTGACGTTGTTGCCAGTACGGACTCGAACCCAGCAGCCGTTGCTCTACCTTCTAGCTCTGTTATCAGCTCTCGGCCAAATCCTCGTCGCTGGAAAGGTGGTGCGACGCGCATTCGGTGAAGTTCAACCGCACCAGGTTGATTGCGTTCATCAGCGTGGCCGGCACTATTGGGAATGTATCCACCCATCGCGACGACAATGCCGTCATGCGTGGCGAGGGCGTCAGGCACGCTCGCCTCAGATGTGCCTGCTGTCGCAACCGCGTCTGAGTCATCAGCCGGCACTGCGTCAGCAATACCAACGACAAACGCTCCGCCTGGATCGATGTATGCTGTCTGGATCGACCGAAGGTCGTCGGTCCCTGGGATGTCACTGGGATCGACGCCTGTTTCGCGCATTGCCCACTGGTGGAGTTCCCATATCGCGCCGTCGTCCGGGGACTCGTACGAACGGAATCTCAACGTCTCTGATCCCACATTCCTATCCAATATCGCGGCTGGTTTACGTATACGGATGTCGGTCTGTTTTGATCTAACTGATTTGTCTCAGTTTCAGTTGAGGTTCGGTAAACGTACAGCGGATGTCTTTCACACGCCACCCCGACTTCTTTTAATATGGGTTCTAAGTGAGTTGGTATGTCCGGAGTCCCAACAACAGTAGCAGATCAGCTCTGTGTTGTCGTCTTCGGGGAAGCAGATACACGAGTGCGGGCCACCTGGCGAGTCCTCCTCGCTATGCCATTATTATGGATCGTCACTGGCGATATACTCACTGCTAACGTGATCACTGTTCTTTTCCAGTCAATGCGGTCAACAGTGACTGGCCTTGCTTCGTCACTCCTTCATGCGGGCTTTCTCCTCATTGCGTTGTTCCTATGGGCGCGCTATTTCGACCGGCAACCGCTGTCGAACTACGGAATCTCGGGGTCTCTCGACTGGGTACGCGATTTTTTCATCGGGCTTGTCGCGGTGGTCACCGGTCAGATACTGTGGATCGGCATTGGTTCGGTGTCGGGTGGAAAATCTATACACGTGTCGCCTTCGACACCAGACGAGTCAATTCTCTTTTGGCTAATTTTTCCATTTGCCGCGCTCGTCCTCCACGCGGCCGTCCAACAGGTCGTCTTTTTCCGAGTCATCCTGAAGAACGCAGCTGAGGGATTATACAGCCGGGGGATAGATGTCAATTGGGCAGCCCTTGCAGCGGTCCCGGTAGCCGTCATCTTGTTTATCGCGATGCACGGAAGTACGACCCCCTTGCGGATTCTCGATTTAGCAATAGCGGGCGGAATCTTCGGGCTCATGACCCTCCACACTGCCGAGTTGGGCCTCGGAATCGGAGCCTATTTTGGAGCGTTCTTCTCCGGCACTATCGTGTTCACGATGATCGAGGTGACGGGAACCTTCTCAGGAGTGCTTGATACAATTGATCAGTATGGCTTTCCAAAGATGGTACTGGCATACCTCGTGGTAGTGGCGTGGCTGCTGTGGCAGCACGGTGAACTTCCAGTCCAGCACTCTATTGTACAGTGGAACGCCGACTAACTGTCCTAAACTTAGTCGTCGATACTTGCTGACCGCGGTTTCTCCTGAGCGAGACTCTAGGGATTCCGACACCGCACCTGAGGACTCTAGAACCAACGAGGTATCCGCCAGTGGGTCGAGGCAAAATGAATCGGCCACAGCCTCCAACTTCTCAGAAGCAAGTGCTTCCGCCCCTGACAGCAGTGACGCAGCCACCGATTCAGCGAACAAACGGACAGACACGGCAGACGAGACGTTAGCAACATCTGCTAACGACGATGAAAATGAGTCCGACAGTGGAGCCACAGACCTTTCTGAGTCTGACGGGAGCGACTGTGACGGAGCCATCAAAGAAGACGGCTCTGACGATGATGAGAGCTCACACAAGACCGCCAAGCGCAACCTGAAACTGCCCTCGGATGTGTACAAATCAGATATTCTAGATGTCGAAGACCGGACAGGATACACCCCTGTTCGCCTCGCGGACGATGGCACAGGTAACCACCGGTCGGAGAGTGAACGGTCGAACTCCGACGTCGACACACTGGCGGGGTTCATCGTAGCGTTCGAGGCTGGCGCCATTAGGGGGTACCCGACCGAAAGCGTCGCCGCTCCGTCCGAAATAATCTGCCCGATCGGCACCTCGAGACACTCGAAGCGGCGGTTCTCATCACGAACGAATCGCAGATCTCGGCTGGGCCGTTCTTCAAAACTGGGCTGCTCATGCTCGCGGTGAGCTGGGTGGAGCTACCCTGATGTCGGTCGATTATCTCATCTCAACAGCGAGTCCATCCTGATCGGTAGCAGGGTGGCATGTGTGTTCTGGGTCTGCCCAAAAAACTCTGCTTGAGGGTTACGTTGACATCCTCCCCGAGCTGAAGCGCGAGGATTCCCACGGCACCGCGCCGCTGGGGTGGGATATTGTGGTTTGTAGCTGTCAATGTCGGACAGCTACTGGCTGTGCCAATCAGCCGGTACTCCTCTCCCGACATGGGATTCAGAGTTACTTGTGACGACACCCACACCAGTCCCGCAGAAAGGGTGTTTCTGCGTTGGGGTGAGGGAATCCCGATACTGTCCAATTAAGCGGGCGGATAGACCGCCTCGGATACTCATCCATTCGGCGTGTGATTAATTAAAAACATCCGTTACCCACGCCGATCTGAGCTTGTGCCGGCGGTGTCGGATTCATCCCCGCGCTGAAGCGTGAGGCCTTCTCCTTGTATTTCCGTAATGGGACGTGACTAGGCTTATTCAGATCACTCTTTCGGGGCAGACGACGGCGGAGGTGAAACCCGCTACGGCACTCGGTCAGAGAGCCCGAGGCGGCTCTTTTGACAACCTCTAAATCTGATATAAACGGCGTGCTGGATACAAAGCGCGTATCTCACACAAAACCTATTGAGAACTCAGTTGGGCGGATCGGTCAATACAGTTGAACGCTTGATAGGGGCCAAGACGAGTCCTAGACTGCTGACTCTACTAATACGGAGCCGAGAGCGATAAGCACAGGACTACCAAAATACTGAACTAATTTGACCAGACCGGGAGTCGGATCAGAATCTACTGCTCCGCTATTTCTCCAGCGCGCAACTTTCTCAGGCCAGATCAACATTATAATTCCAAATATAATGGCAAATACGCCAACTACAACATACTGATGTCTCACATCTGAGCTGGTATTTGCGAGCGTTGTGAATCTACCGTCTTATTAGCTACAGAGTCGCAGATTGATTCAAATCGCACTCAGGGTAGCACGGTTGGTTCAGTAGGTTGGGGGCGAAATGAACACTGTCGGCGTGCTGTATGAATCCTCTATATTTAGCACGACTGGAAAAACATCTCATTCTCTGAGGATTTCAACAGAGGCACCGAAGCCATAATATGCGTGGGTTGGATGTCGTGTGAAAACTAATTGTCGCCAGTACGCTCACCGACTGGGAGTGGTCTTAACCAACGCTGTACAGCACGCTTCTGTTGGTTAAGACTCCGGCCTCCCTCCTGCCGACTGTTCGTTAACTAGAATCTTCGGCACACAGGGTGGACGTGTTCAACTGGTGAGGTCGCTATCTTCTTCGTCCAGTTCGATGATTTCCCCATCGCCAACGTCGAGGGCTCCACGGAGGTCCTTGAGGAGGGTATCTGCTTCCTCACGGAGCTCTTTGGCAGTCGCAAGATCGACCTCCCCGTCTTCGAGTGTTTCGGCGATCTCCTCAAGCCGCTCAACCGTGTCTGCGATATCGAATTCAGCCTCGCTCATACATCGTGGTTCTACGGCAGATTCTTGAATACCCTGCTCTTGTCACGGGAGTCCCAGGAACCACACGATTCCAACAGCCACGAGGCACACCACGAGCACGAGCACCACCAGACGAAGCCTTTGGGCTTCTCTGCGTGCCGCTTCGACAGCAGCGTCCGCCGCCAAGTCCCGATAAGCGCGGTCAATACGCCGCTCGAGATTGGCTGTTGTGTCGCGGACGCGACGCTCATACGCGCGGTCAATCCGTATCTCGAGTCCAGCCATGCGGCTCTTAGCCGCCTTGGCAGTAACGGCGTCAGTCTCTGCGGCGTGTTCGACTGCCTGAAGCGCGGTATCAATTCGGTCGTCGAGACTGTCGATGCGAGCTGTGGTGAGCGTCGTGTACGCGGTGTCGATCCGGCCTTCGAGATCCGCAGTGCGTTGGATGCGTGCCTGACGAGTTTCGGCGGCCCGTTCGAGCCCAACTACTGCGTTGTCAACGCGCCGTTCGAAGGCAGCGAGTCGATCGTCGACGACGGACTCGTACGCTCTCGTGAGCCGACGTTCGATCGTCTCAATCCGTTCAGAGAGTGCCGCCATATCTGGCGTCGCCGCAATCCCAGCATCTGTGGGCGTGATTGCTGCCTGATCGGCGACGTCCTCAGCCAGCGTTGAATCATCCTCGTGGCCGACGGCGACGACCGTTGGTGTGTCACAGTCGGCAATCGCTCGCACGACTGGCTCTTCATTGAAACACCACAGCGTGTCGGCAGCGCCGCCGCCACGCGTGACAACGATCAGGTCGATATCGGGGTCAGCGTTTGCGCTTCGCACGGCCCCGACGAGTGATGGGGCGGCGTTCGCTCCCTGGACGGTTGCTCCAAAGATGGTAATCGTCGCCCCTGGTGCCCGCGTATGTGCTGCCTCTTGGAAATCCTCTCGTGCCGACCCCGTCAGTGAGGTCACAACGCCAATGTTCGACGGGTACTCGGGCAGTGGCTGTTTTTGCTCAGCGCCGAATAGCCCTTCAGTCGCAAGTTCGGCTCGCAGCGCCTCTAGGGCTTGGACGCGTTCGGAATCGCCTACTTCCCAGTAGTCCTTGACGTTGAGCTGGGTTCGTCCGCCGTCAGTGTAAAAATCGACGTCAGCACGGACGATCGCTTCTTCACCCGGTGTGATACTGTCGGCAAACTGGTCTCGAAACGATGACCACGCGATACACTGGATCGTCTCGGCGCCGTCGACGTCTTGGAGTTTGAAGAAGGTTCCATACGGCTTGGCGGTTACTTCGGATACCTCACCGACGACATATGTGGGGAATCGAGTGGCAGCGTCAGTGAGTGTGCTCGCAATCTCGTCGTTAAGCCGCGAGACTGACCATGCGGACTCGTCTAGATCGAGTTGATCTGCTCCGATATCGTCATCGACGGCCATTCGAATCGGTGTATGGCAGGCGGTGGTTTAGTTGATCGGCTCTGAGCGCTGACCGTTGCCAGTCAGAATGAGACGGGAGTCAGCATGTAGTTCCAGCTCTCGGTGGCGACTGAGACTCTTAACCAACAAGTCCCCTGTCAAACCACTCGTGTAGGTTAAACAGACTACCGGCTGATGGTTTCTAGCAGCTTTGCTAATGTGTCTCCCCGCAGATACACTCGTGGCCCTGTTGAGGCCGGCCGATCACGTATTCGTGAAGTCCGGTGGCAAGTTCGTACATCGCTTCTGTACGTGCTAAAGAGGCAAGCCCGTCCTGTTGACATCCTCCTCCGCCAACAAGATCTGGTATAGTCCACTCTCTACCGCTGTGGGATGGGTACCGGAATTGGAGTTGCTGACTCGGTTTCTATAGTCAGCCTCATACTGGTAGCTGTAACAAACTGAAGTAACTCGCCATCCCGGGGTGGGGAATATCTTTAGGAACTTACAGCCACCAGTATCAGAGCAACCATATCTTACTCACACAACGCGAGCCGGACCGCATCGGAGAGCCCACTAACCCGAGCAGCGTGTTCCCAGGATTCCTCGCGAATTCCGTTGGTGACATACGCAAAGCCGACGTTCAGTTCTGGATCACCCCACCCGAAGATGCTGCCGAGTCCGGCGTGGCCGAACATCCGCTCGCGGCTGAGCGATCCGAACATATCGTTTGCGAGGCCGCCGGTCCAGACGCCGAGTCCGTAGCGGGCCGGGCGAGAGAGGGTGCCGTCCGAGTCCGTCTCGGCGTGGGTCTGTGTTGCGTGCGCGACGGTGTCCTCGTTGAGGAGTCTGGTGCCGTCGAGAGCGCCACCGTTTGCGAGGCAGGCGTAAAACCGCGCCATATCCTGGGCGGTGCTAATTCCGTTGGCAGCTGGAATCACGGCGCGACGGACGGCCTCGTCGTTGAACGCGGCCGCCGATTCGGCGGCCGGAATGCCGAGCCCCTCACCCGGGTCTCGGCACCGGTCGTACATCTCGAAGCCAGCGAGCGTGGCGACATCGTCCTCTTCGTTGGCGGCGAGACCGATCGACGTCTGCTCCATCCCGAGTGGCTCGAACACATGTTCGGCGACGTACTCGTCGACTGGCTGGCCGCTCAGCCGGCGGATGAGTTCGCCGACGAGCCAGCCGTAGTTGAACGTGTGATAGGCCGGTTGCTCACCTGGCTCGAACACCGGCTCAATCGCCTCCATCGCTGCCACCACGGCGTCCCAGTCGCCCCAGTCTTCGGCTTGGTCGTCGAACTCGCCGTAGGGGATACCAGCGGTGTGACTCATCAACTGTCGGATGGTGATTTGGGCCTTCTCCGTGCCGGCCTCGGCGAACTCCGGCCAGTGCTCGACGACCGGGTCGTCGTAGTCGGCCGCCCCGTCCTCAATGAGCTGGTGGAGTCC
>JAQCMZ010000211.1 GCA_028274825.1 Haloferacaceae archaeon | reverse complement strand
TGGGAACTCAGCGTCCATCGCTTTCTGTACTGTTTCATCCCCGGGATTTCCACTTCTATCTTCAGTCCCATCTCGGCGGCGAATCACGTACCCCTCGGGGCCGGTAACTCGAACTGACGTATTCGACTTACTGACCGTAATCCGTTCTGCTGGTTCCCGGAGCGGTACCGTTCCCTCAGGCGTCTGCTCTTTTTTACCGATATGTGATGCCACGGTTGCCGGAATGTCCGCATGCTGCACCCGATGGTCTACGACCTCCCCGGCTCTTTTTTGTTGTGGATACTTTACGGCTAAGGGCACATCGATGAGTTCTTCGACGGGGTCAACCGTCATCGGGTGCCACATATGCCCGTGTTCGCCGAACAGTTCCCCGTGGTCGCTGACGAGTATAATCAGCGCATCCGAGTACCAATCGAACGTCCGCAAGGTGTGTAGTAATTCACCAAGCCCCATATCCATGTACCGCACATTTGCTTCGTAGAGATCCCAGAGTAGCTCTAGATACTCCTCGGAAGGCGGGTCATCTGACAGTTCGTACGAGTTTAGCTCCCCGAGTTTTTGCTTCGAGACCCTAATTTCGGGCGGGTCGATAGCCTGTTCTGGGATAAATGGCTTGTGTGCGTCCATGTAGTGCGCCCAGAGGAAGTCAGGAGGACTCGGCTCTAATTCAGATAGGACCCAGTCAGTTACTATCTCGGAAACGTGTGTTGCCTTCGAATAAGGCGGGTCGCCCGTGGCAGCTTTATATTTCCGATAGAGTTTCGTGAGAATCACGGACTCGTTGATTCTGTCGATATTCTTTATCTTATCGAGAAACATCGAGGAGGACGGCGATGAGGGAAGTAGATGTGTGTGCGTCGGCGGGTCAGGACCGCCGAACTCTCCGAACCCTCTCTCGTATCCCCGGTCAGGCGTTAGATGTCCGTTGTTGGAAAACCCGATCGACTCTCCTTGGATGAGTTCACCGAGCGTCACTACACCGGAAGTGAACGCACCGTCCCCGACAACTGGATGCCCAGTAATGATCGCTGGGAAAGAATGTGGCGTCGCAACCCCACTCGACAGTGCATTGGGAAAGCGAGTGAAATCCTCCGTAATGACAGGCCACGACTGCGGAAAGCACTCTGGATTAAATACGTCTTGTCGCACCGTATCCATTGAAATGAGCAATACAGGATTCGTCATAGAGATACCAGTCCGCTCTCTCATATAATTAGTCACACGCTAGAACTGCGTGGGTCCACTTCCCTGATCCCGTGTCGCTCACTCACCACTCGTAGTTGGGTACTACGTTGAAACCGTCTCGATGGAAACCCAGTCTCAGGGGCTGTACTACCACTGTCGATGGCCTTCCACCGGGTGACTATGATTCTCACTCGAATTTTCTGAGAAGGAATCTGAACGCTGTCGGGTGAAATCTGGACGACTACGCCTTCACCGGGACTCGCTGCTCTGGGCTGTCGTTCAGTAGCTGGTAATACTGGTTGATGGAGTGTTCTTTGGTGAAGTTGTTCTCGAAAGCGGTGCGTGCGTTGGTTCCCTGCCGTTCCAGAAGGGCCGGGTTCGACTTCCAGTGCTCAATTGCCTGCACCAACTTATCGACGCTGCCCTGACGCACCTGCTTTCCGGCGTCGTGTGTGTCGACGATTCGCGCTTCGTCGTCGTCGGGATGGGAGATGAGCAACACTGGTTTTCCAGCTGCGAGAGACGTGTAGAGTTTCGCGGACACACAGAGGCCACACATCCCGCCGTCTACCGAAACAAGTGATACATCCCCTGACGTGAGTGTGTACGGCAGCCGCTCCAGATCTTGAAAAGGCAGGAAGGTAACGGTATTGTCCACCAGGTCGTAGGACTCGGCGAGCGAAACAATCTCTGCTTTCTTATCACCCTCACCGATAATGAGTAGCCGGACACTCTCGTCTTTGAATTGGCGTGCTGCCTCTATCACAGTCTCGAGGTCGTGATTGGCCCCAATATTTCCGGAGTACACAAGGGTGAACTCGTCGTCCAGTCCATACTCCTGGCTGAAGGGATTCTCCGACTTCGGGAGTGGCTGGATGAACTCGCCGTCGGCCCAGTTGTGGATGACCGTCACCGTCGCCTCATCGACTTCGTCGCCGGCCACCTCGAGAATACGCTCACGCATCACTGGCCCGAGTGCAACAACACGCCGGGCATCCTGGAACACCCACCGGTCGAGCCGCCGCCATATCTGAAAGACGACACCGCCGTCCTTAATATACCCCGAGGCAGCGATGACGTCTGGATAGAGGTCGTAGACGATGTGTGTGTACTCCCAACCCTTGAGTTTGCACAGCAGCCACATCGCCGGCGGCAAAATCGGCGGGTTCGACACGAACAGGAGTTCGCGGTTCTCACTCCGGTCAGCAGCCAGAACGACAAACATCCACAGAGTGAATATACTCCAGTTGAACAACCTCGATGGTAGTGATGTTTGACGGAGTTGCGGTGCCCTGATTCGCCGGACAGGGACTCCTTCGTGTACCTCTCGGCTGGGTTGTTTCTCACAGTCGCCGCTGTGGTAGTTCGGCTGGCTTGTGTACACTGTC
>JAQCMZ010000198.1 GCA_028274825.1 Haloferacaceae archaeon | reverse complement strand
TGATAAAACCTAATTATCTGCTCGGCTCTGCACGGTTCTATATGAACGCCGTTAGGGGGTGTGTAGATGTGCTGAGAGCAGTGTGTTCTGGCAGTAATTGTGCCGGTCGGTCCCGATGAGAGCACTGAGTCGGTCGCAAATCAGTGCATGCGACAGTTAGATCTGGGTCAAAGGCAGATCGATTGATGTTCGAAACGTTTGAAAACAGGTATTATAGCCGGTCTACCAAACTTGCTGATAAACGTGCAGAGCCGAGTTATATGTTTACCGATGAATTAACGATGGTATAGAATGTGTGATCTGTCGACTGCGCCACCCTGGTCGTCTCAGATCCCCAAATCACACTGGCCGATCCGGTGAGACCCCGGCAGACGAACAGGAGGCTGGGCGTGTGTTCAGCGTCCGGAGAACCCACTCTGCCCGTGCGAGACACAGAAGACGACGAAAGCAAGTGTCTCTCAGTGGCTCACAAAAGCGGTGGGCAGTCTCAGTGGAGACAAGAGCCAGATGCCTCCTTTGGCTGGCTCCCTGTCTCGGTCCAGCGAGACGGTTCGGTGATTACTGTGGGATGTGACGCAGTGTTTTTCCGGCTCTGAACGGGCTGACTCACCGCTCGGTAGACGACGAGACCGGGCAGATTATCAGATCACCACACGATTCAGCAGTTGGATGACAGAGTGGCCGAGTCGGAGGCAAGCGTATGCTCTTGTCGTCGCCGGCGCAGGGAGTTACACGTGCTTGTTGTTCGTGTGGTTCACGCTGCCAGCGTATCTGTCGGTCATTACCGACGACCTCGGGCTCTCGAACACGGAGGCAGGCCTCCTCGCCGGTGCCGTCCCACTGACGTACGTCCCTTTGGCGTTGTTCTCGGGTCTCGCCGTCGACCGGCTGGGCCCGACACGAAGCCTCACTGCCGGACTCGGCGTGTTCGGCCTGGCACAGGTGGGTCGAGCCTACGCGGCCGGATTCTTGTCGATGCTCGCGTTTACACTGCTGATTGGCGTCGGTGCCACGGCGATCACGTTTGGCTTGCCGAAACTCGTCGCAGTACTGTTTCCCTCAGACGAGACAGGGCTGCCCTCCTCACTGTATCTCATCGGAGCGTCTGCGGGAACCGCCAGCGCATTCGGCCTGGGACGACCGCTGTTGGGCCCATTGCTGGGTGGCTGGCGACAGCTCTTCTTGTGGAGTGGACTCGTCGCAACCGGCTACGCAGGCGTCTGGCTGGCACTGGTGCGACTGTCGGGTGTCGAAATAGGGTCGCCAACCGACGACTCCGGATTCTCTCCGGGCTCGATCCGCGCGGATATCCGAGCGGTTCTGACACACCCACAGTTACGGCTGGTCGTGCTCGTCGGCGGGACGTACCTGCTTGTCATCCACGGCCTCCAGGGGTGGCTGCCGACGATCCTGGAATCGCGCGGTCTCTCACCGGCCCGCGCCGGCCAGACGACGACACTACTCATTGGTGCTAATGTCGTCGGTGTGCTCGTCATCCCGGGTCTGGCCGACCGATACAGAGCACGCCGGGTGACGATCGTCGGCTGTGGGTTCATTGCTGCCACTGGGGTGGGCAGCATCATCGCGGGGGGTGTGAGCGTGTTTGCGGGCGCCGGCATCGTCGCCGCCGGGCTCGGGGTCGGCGGCCTCTCCGCGCTTGTCCGGGCGATTCCACCAGACCTCGAGGCAATCGGCCCGGGGCTGACCGGCGCGGCCATCGGACTGGTGTTCGCTGTCGGCGAGATCGGCGGCTTTCTGGGGCCATTCATCATCGGGTCGCTTCACGACCTGACGGGGTCGTTCCTCCCGGGATTAACCGTGCTGGCCGGCGGCGGAGTAATCGCGATGGGCGCCGGACTGGCGATGCGGGA
Source organism: Haloferacaceae archaeon (assembly GCA_028274825.1). GTDB lineage: Archaea > Halobacteriota > Halobacteria > Halobacteriales > Haloferacaceae > J07HR59. The sequence goes on along the minus strand of JAQCMZ010000198.1, from coordinate 6,850 downwards.
GTGACTCTGGCGTACTGGTACCAGTTATTGGAACGTTGATTCTTATTCGAAACGGCTGCACAAACTGAGGGTCCACCCTCCGCCAGTCCAGTGTCGTCTGTGAACGCTGACGGTACTGCCGGCCAAGTTTATTAGTTCGGTCGTATTTGTGCGAAATAACTAGTGTTGCAGATGAGAGTGTACGCTATCCGCACACCCGAAGAGGTGTCTCAACTGCTAGATGAACCCGACGAGCGCAGGGTCGGGGCCACCGCACACGGCCGGCAGGATCTCCCTGCACGGGTCAGAAGAGTAAAGCCGACGTTCACGGAGGCCGACACATGAGCTCCAACCCGTTCAACAACACACTCGACCGGACACTCCGCGGAAAACACGTTCGGGTCACTCAAAACGAGACCACGTACCACGGATGGGTCGAGAAGGTGCATCACGGTCGAGGGAGTGTCGTCTTGCACGACGTGCGGACCGGTGAGGGAGAAGAACTCGGGAGTGTGTTCATTAGGACGCCGGGAGTCGTCGAAGTGCTCCGCCCGGCAAAACGAATCGAATGCCGGCCGGTGGAAGAACTCACTCCACACCCGGACCACGAGGGAGAGTTCTCGCCGAAAGACGAGATCGTTCGGAATTGCTACCGGAATCAATACGCGGGCTCGTTTCCGGTGGTTCGAGAAGACGGGACAATAATCAACGGGCACAAACGCATCACAGCCGCGGCTGTCGCCGGGCTCGTTCGACACCCCGTCGAAGTAATCGATGTCACCGACGACCAGGCGCGTGAGTTGGTCGCCATCGCTCACCGACGAGAATAGCGACGACTGACGGCCGGAGCCGACCGTTCGTCTGGGCCAGAAGCCACAGCAGTGAAACGGCATCAGAGACCCGATCGAGAACCGAGACTAGAGTAGAGTTGATTCCCGGATAGCGGTGAGACTCGAGATAGACGCTCGGACGTTTGACTAGTCTCGTCGTTTTGGGTTTGATAGTGGCTTGACACCGTGACTGCCGAGTATCTACACCCCCGTAGAATGGTACTGGATCGCCAGGTTGTGCGGTCCGTCTCGGATATCGCCGATCGAATTGCCAGCAGCTGATACCGTGTTGATGAGATGGACGAGCAGTACATGATAGCCGCTGACCCGTATCCGCCGTCTCGGGGCTCGTCTTTTAGCGCCGCCGATCCCCGTCACCCCGAGTCCGTCGGTGTGGTCCTGGTTATGAATTTCGGGGGCTACCCGTGGCTCTCGATTCGACCCCGTCAGCTTGACACCCTCCCAGGACTGAAGTCGTGGGATTCCTCCGTGGGCAATCCGGCCAGTGGATTCCCCCGGCTGTGACCGTGCGGGTTCGCTGATGCTGGGTTGCTCAACTGGACGCGATTGGTCCCCAACACTGCTGGGTGTCCAATCGTGACCGTTCCACTCCCAGTAGGCCCCCTCTCGGGGGGGATCCCTCTCGCGGTCAGCAGAGAGGGCAACAGGCCGTGCCATCGGCCCACCCTCAGACTCCGAGAGATTCCACGCTCCTGCTACATCACTGTGGGCGTCCAACTCACAATCCTGACAGCAGAACTCCTCACCATCGTGTGTCACGGTCTCACTTCCACACTCCGGGCACTGGCTGCTCGAATCAGCATCGCTCACTTGTTCAACCGTGATGCCGGCATCACCGAGCGTGAGTTCAAGCCGGTCACCGAGTTGGCGGTGTGACCAGAAGTTGTGCGTCTTCTCGGTCACCGTCGCTGACCAGTGTGTCCCCAGTACATCGGTCAGATCTCCGACGGACACTGTGTCTACGGTGCGTTCCAAGAGCCAGTCTGCGGCGTGTTTCACCGCTGCATCACGGCTATGATCACGCCTTTTCCTGCGTTTGTCGGATACTCGTTGGACGCGCTTGCTCGTATACTGGTTGTCGGGGAGTTCTGATTGTCGCTCGCCAATCAGCCCGGACAGCTCTTGGAACTCGTCACACTCCGGACAGGTGTGAGAAACTGCAGTGTCACCTTGGGAGGTGACGATGGCAAGAGTGTTGTTCGCGCCTCCATCGATAGCAGCAGTGTGTGTCGTGTTCTCGGTATCGAGTGTGTGAGTGACGGCATCCAGTCGCTGCTCCTGCAATCGCTCTGGCCGAATGCGAACCGGATACTTGACACGAAGCGTATCTGCTGCTTCGTCGGAGACGAGTTCCAACCTGCTATCGTCGCCATTCCACTGTGGGCTGGCCCGGAGTTCAAGCGTGACGCGCTCTTGATATTCGAAGTTGTATTTGTCTTTGAGCACGTCACCGACGCCGAATTCGAGCGTACTCCGGTCTTCGCCCCAGTCGAACGTGTAGAGGTCGTTCCGGACGAGGCCATGCAGTTCGGAGCCCTCGTCACGATTCCCCCAGTATCCGGGTGGACTGGGTTTCTCCGTCACCGACGAATCTGCGTCGTTATGATACTGCTCAAGCAAGCGGAAGTGACTCTGCCATGCTTCGCTGTTTTTACGCGCGACCTGTTGGCAAGCGGCCTTCCCGAGTATGGGTGCGTAGTCCTCGGAGAGGTCAGTGTACTCGACATCCCAGACGTCACCATCGTCACCGAAGTAGGCTTGCCGGCGACGGGAGGTGAGTTGGTTCCACAATGGAGCATGGGCGGCCAACCACTCGAATAAGCACTCACGGTACCGGCGACTACCCGGCTCCGCAATATACTCGGTCGTGCGCTGTGGTCGGTCACACAGTATATGTCGGTCTATTGGCTTGTGAACGGTGGGATTGCAGTCAAGCGTCCGAATTGTGGTCGTCCGCAGGAGTGACGGATTCATCCCACGACTGAAGTCGTGGGCTTTCTCCGTGAATTTCTGTAATGTCGCCGGAGAGTACCTGGTCTGGAGGAGTCTCAATGAGAGAGGAGAGAATGGACATTGCCGTCTGGTATGTTTTACCCCTCCCGCTGAGTTCGGCCACGAAGGGCTCACGCGGGCAGATAGCGGCGTCGAGAACCGAGAAACCCTGTCCTCACGGTGAGATCTCAAAATCAGTAGAGTTATGCCCGGTTTTCGACGATTTGGCGTGTTGAATCGTAGAGTAACAGACAGTCGCTCTCTCGATGTGGGGTCGGCGTGGCGGATCACGACGATTGCGACCGGGTGGCTGGTGCTGTTGTTCGTCGGCGCCTATCTAATCACGCCAGCCAGCGTGCTCACGGTCGTGATAGCCGATCTGAAGATTACCGAGGCGACGGCGGCTGCACTCGTCTCGATGCCGCAGGTCACTGCGACGGTCATCGGGGTGCCGATCGGGATCTATCTCGACCGTATCGAGACTCGGGCGGCCGTCCCAGCGGCGGCGGCTATCCTCGCGCTGGGTAGTGTTGGCGACTGGTATGCCGCGAGCACTGGGGATGTCTCACTGCTCATCGGTTCGCGTTTACTCGCAGGCGTCGGGATGTTCGTCCTGTGGGTGGTCAGTATCGATATTGCGTCGAGCGCAGTCCCGGCCGACAGGCGAGCGACGGCGACATCGGTGATCATCTCCGGGTATCCGGCGGGGTACGCACTCGGCCAACTCGGCGCACCACGCCTCGCGGAGGTCGTGAGCTGGCCAGGCGTGTTTCCGGTCTTCGGCAGCGCGGTGTTCGTGATGTCGCTCGGGTTCTACGTCGCCGTCGGCCGGGTGACCCGATTCCAGACGGCAGCAGAGCCGATGACGCGGGCCGGATTCGTCCGGGTGTTGCGAAACCCGAACGTGTGGGTGATCGTCCTCGTCACGTTCCTGGGTTACTCACTGTACATGACGTTCAATTCTTGGATGCCGACGTACATCACCCGGCAGTTCGGGGTCTCGCTGGCCGAAAGCGGGACGTTCGTCGCGGTGTTTCCCGCAGTTGGGATTCTCGCTCGGCCCGTAGGTGGCTGGCTGTCCGACACGGTGTTCACCCAGCGACGGCGGCCCGTCTTCGCCGTCTCGTTCGTCGGAGCAGCCGTCCTGGCGGCTGTTATGTACTATAGCGCGACAATCGCGGTGTTAGTCGTGGTGCTTGTCCTCGCGGGCGTGTTCATCCAACTACATATCGGGCTCATGTATCAGGCCAGTCGAGAGACCGTCGAACCCAGCGCCGCTGGGACGGCTGTCTCGTTCGCGAGTGTCGCCGGCTGGCTCGGGTCGTTCGTCGCGCCCGTCGTGGCTGGAAAACTGGTTGCCCTTGTCGGGACGACGACCGTCCTGTTTCCGTTCGCCATCGGCATCGGTGTGGTGGGGGCGATTATTGTCTGGCAAATGGCCGAATCCGGTAGGCCGAGTACGGCCACCTGATTGTCCACCGCTGACTCGTCACCGAGCTCACTTTTTCTGCGGTGATAGTCGGGTTTATCAGCGGCTTGACCGCCTGAATGTAATTAGCGATTGCGTCAACTCGTTCTCACGACCCCAGCCGCTATCTTCGACTCGTCTCCCCCGAGAAGATATCGGCCGCAGACTGACTGCAGCCCGCTCCGAAGCCCCTCGCGTGGGGAGCGGGTGGAGAGTCAGCCGCGGAGGGAGCGACAGTCGGGAGTCCGGATTTGCAGACGATGAGAGTCTCCGAGACCCGAAAAGCGATTCCAGCCCAGCCCAGACCCGCCCGATGACGGTCGCCACGGGCTTGAGTTTGGCCTCGGAGGCGGACCGGGACATCTCTCGGCTCGCGGGAACTTCCCCCACTCCCAAATGACTCAAGACAACCGACCGACTACTGCAGATATGGCATCTCCAAACCACGACCTGAGCACGCCGAAAGGTCGGGCAAAGGCGGCAGCGCGATTGATGGACGACGCGATCCGGATTCCGGGAATCGATTACCGTATCGGACTCGATCCGTTCTTGACATTGTTGCCGATCGCCGGTGACGTGGTTGCGGCAGTGATTTCGCTGTATGTCGTCTTCGAAGGCTGGCGTGCCGGTGTCGGCCCGCTCGCAGTCGCGTTGATGCTCGGCATCGCGACCGTCGACATCCTCATCGGATTCATCCCGGTCGTTGGCGCGCTCTTGGATACGGTCTGGAAGGCCAACTCCTGGAACGTCTGGGTCATCGAACAGTCCACCTGAGTGAAGCTGTCTCTGAGTCTCCCGTGAGAGTCGTATCGTGCGCTTGCGTATTCACTTCGACCGTCCGTCACGGCTCGACTCTCGGCTACCTTGCCCTGCCGTGCCGACCGATATCCCCGCTCTCAAGTCAGGCTCACTATCGATTGGATACTCGGAACCCAGAATCGGCACTGATGTTCGACGCACAGTCGTGATCTGCGGGGACTGCTCACGGGCCCGGCTCGGGCGCTCACCAGGTGACGACGGCTCCGCAGGCGGCAAACAAAGCCGCCAGGAGAAACGCACTCCGGAACCCGGCCATATCGATCAGTATCCCGCCGGCGATCGGTGCGAGGAACGCGCCCGCCAGGCCCACACTCGTCTGGAGTGCCACGGCCGTCGCAGCCACCTGCGGCTCTACAACTTCGCGAACGTATGTGTACGACAGCCCCATGACGATCTGGACCGCGAAGCCGGCCAGCAGGAGCGAGGCGACTAACACCGGAAGCGAGTCGAACTGGCTGAAAACGACTACCAGCGGGGACGCCACCGCGAACGCGGCGACGAGAAGTGGCCGCCGTCGGCCGCCGAATACGCGGTCCGAAAGGACCCCACTACTCGCCCGAGAGATCATACCGATCGCTGGAAAGACAGCCACGAGAGCGCCACTGACCGCCAGCGAGTAGCCCAACTCTTCGGTCAGGAACGAGCCTCCCCAGCTGTTGACGAACAGGTACAGCGAGTACGCCAAAAATCCCAGCAGACCGACGGTCCACACCGCCGGATTCCGGAGGACCGCGCTGAACTCCTGTACTGATGGGGCCGTCGAGTCGCTTTCTCCGAGTCCACGACTGGTGGGCCAGAAGAGCGCGAGCCCAACCAGAGCGATACCGGCGAACGCGAGAAATGAAGCCGTCCACCCACCCTGGTTCGCAATTAGGGGGCTGGTGCTCTGGCCGAGCGCAAAGCCGACTGGCCCGCTCGCGGTGAACACGCCCACTGCCGTCGCACAAGTCCCAGGCTCGACGGCCCGACTCACGACATCAATCGCGCCGTTCCAGATGACGACGAAGGCGCCCCCGCCCAGCGCTCGCGAGGCCAGCAGGGAGTCGTAATCCCCCGCCCGGCCTGCGATCCAGCCCCACACGCACGCGCCGATTAGCGCGCCGACCGCGACTGCCACGGCCCGTCTGGAATTTGTCCGGTCTAAGACTGCGCCGGCGGGCAGGCTGGCGATTACCGCCGTGCCGAACATGACCCCAACCAACAGCCCGGCACGGCTGGCGCTGACGCCGAGTGAGTCCTGGATCAGAGGGCTGACGCTCGCCGGCGCGATTTCGTAGGCGGCCAGACCCGTGGAGATGAGACTCGCACCCGTATTAGCCCCCAGGTGCTGGCTCGTGACCGCGTGACCAGGGGTGTGGCGGTACTGGCGTCTGTCCGCGCTGTCATCCAAGAGATTCCCTGCGCTGCCGCCGTGTCAGTACTCCATTCGTCAACTGCCTCGGGGTCAAGTGGTTCGAGAATCGAAGATTCTCGTCATCACGGAAATCAAAGATTTCCGTCCGACCCCGAGGCTTGTCAGTGGACTCCCGCTCTATCCGCACAGGGCGGAAGGCGTGTAATCGCCGTTCGCGTTCACCGTCCCTGACTTGAGAGCCAGTTGACTCGTGGCCCGTCCAGCCCCAGACTTGAGCCAGTGCTGGACAAGACGCCACCCGATATTCCGAGCAGCGTTGTAGTCACTGTGGAGTTCCTTGCCACACTTCAGGCACTCACACTCGTCACCATCACGGTTATTCTCGTG
>JAQCMZ010000185.1 GCA_028274825.1 Haloferacaceae archaeon | reverse complement strand
GAAAAACCGATCTGGGTGCGTGAGCACTCTTGCCCGGCGTGCGGGCATACGGATGATCGAGATCTGAATGCGGTCGTCAGACTGCGTCTGACGGGCAGCAAAACCGCACGCGATTTTGCGAAGGCGAAGAACGTACGCAATCGAGGTCTGAAGCAGTTAGGGCAGGGACTGTCCGAATCAACGCCTGTGCAGACTGCGCTCGCTACGGTCACTCCTCACCGAGAGGTTGTGGATGCAAAGCGCGTTCGCCAGACTGCGTCTGGCGGGCTGTCAGACACGTCTGACAACGTCGTTGAAGCAGGAAGCCCCGGGGCTTGACCCCGGGGTGCGTTCACAAGCGGGACACGGCGAGTGTGTTGGGGCTTGCCCCCGAGACAGTACACGCGGGCAGTAACCAACCCCTGTCGATAACTCCCCGGATCTCACACAGCCGATCACAGAGTGACAAGACCGTTGCCGACGGCTATGTCGTTCACAGGGTGGATAGTCTCGATGGAAGAGACACGGTAAAGACACATTCTCCGGCTACTTACTCGTCTCTCACCGAGATGGTTCGTTGGTCACCACAGCCGTGGGTAGTCGACGGACATGATCGTTAGATGTGTCTCCCTGTTGTTGGCAGCGTGAGTTTCGGTATGCAGGCTAGAACGGGCACCCTGGCGGTTCACTGAGTTTCGTGCGGTTTCGATCATCGATACTGGTTGGATTGTCGGCTACTGGTACACTGTGACTCCGAGTCGGCTGGGTCGTTTGGCTCATCGTGGTGGACACAACACCGAGAGCCCGCAGACAACAGTCCACACGAGTTCGCATACCACTTCTCAACTTCCACACGTCCTACACGAGCATCTGCCAGGGTTCTCAAGACGGATGCTCGCTACTCCGACGTGGCATCTCCACTGTTCGGCCTTCACCCGCGCCCACCGACAAGACGACACCGACGAGAAGTCGAATGTATATGACTTCAGGTCTGATAACTGAATCATGTCGACACCTGATTCTGGTAGGAGAGCCGAACGGTCTCAAACGGACGATGAGACCGACGGCACCGAGCCGACTGGTGACGCTTCGGCGGCTATCGATGTTGAAGACTTAGAGCTCGTCTACTCCGACGGGACAGCTGCCGTGCAGGGAATCGATATGACCATCCCCAAGGGAGAATTCTTCGGCTTCCTCGGGCCCAACGGCGCGGGAAAGACGACGACAATCAAGATATTCGCGACACTCCTCTCGCCGACAAGCGGGACGGTGCGAGTCAACGACTTCGATGTCCGGTCTGACTCCCGGGCCATCCGGGAGACGATTGGGTACATGCCACAGGAGACGAGTATCGACCCGGAACTCACCGCTGAAGAGAATATTCGCTTCGCCTGCGAGGCCTACGGTGTCCCCCGGGGCAAGCGTGACGACCGTGTGATGGACCTTCTCGATCTGGTTGATCTCGTTGACGTGGCGGACAAGCGATCCGAGGAGTTCTCTGGCGGGATGAAAAAGCGATTAGACGCTGCCACGGCACTCGCTCACAGACCGGCACTGGTGTTTTTGGACGAACCGACGACCGGTCTCGACCCGAAGGCCCGAAACCGTCTGTGGGAGTACTTTCAGCGCATCAACGATCTCGGCACCACGATTTTCCTGACGACTCAGTATCTCGAAGAGGCCGACCAGCTCTGTGACCGGTTATCGGTCATTCTAGACGGTGAAATCGTCGCAGACGGGAGTCCTGCGGATCTGAAGCGTGAGGTCGGCGGTGAGGTGCTTGACGTGGAACTGGACGGCACCTCGGCAGCCCGTGACCGGGCAATGACGATCGCTCAGGAGTTTGCGGCCTTCAGCGACGCGTCCGTTTCCGAGACGGACGACGGTATCAGTGTCACTGCAGAGACGGCTCGCCAGCACGGGACGGATTTGCTCGTCGCGCTCCGGGATGCAGAGCTGACGGTGACCGGGTTCAATATTCGGGCGCCGACGCTCGATGACGTGTTCCTGGCGATTACCGGCGAGGGACTTGACGCCGCCGAGACGGAGGCCACACGATGAGCACACCCGGTGCCGACGAACAAGCGGGGACATCACCAGCTGCGAGTGCGACCCGGCCGGCGGGTGGCGGCGGCAACAGTTTCGCCGGAGACGTGTGGGTGAACTTCAAGCGCTGGAATCTCAAGGCCGTTCGAAACCCGTTCGTGCTGGTCGTCTCGCTGGCACAGCCCATCATCTTTCTCGTCTTGTTCACACAGGTATTCGGAAACGTCGCCGGTCAGGCCGTCAGTCAGGGGATCCCCGGCATCAGTTACGAGACGTTCTTAGTGCCCGCGATTGCGATCCAAGTCGCACTTGCGGCCGCCATCACCTCGGGTGTGGGGCTGGTGAACGATATCGAGAACGGCATGTTCGAGAAGGTACTCGTGATGCCGATGGACCGTACAGCCATCTTTCTCGGGAAAACAGCCGCCGAAGTGTTCCGGATCGGCGTGCAGATCGCGATCATCCTCGGGCTCGGTGCGGTACTCGGCGCTGATATCGCGACCGGGGTCGTCGGTGCGGCCGGGATCATCGGTGTCGGAATCCTCTTTTCACTCTGGTTCGTCGCGTTTTCGAACGCCCTCGCGATCCTCACCAGAGATCAAGAATCGACGATCATCGGGGCGAATCTGTTACAGTTCCCGCTGTTGTTCCTCTCTAGCGCGTTCCTCCCGCTCGCGGCACTTCCGCCTTGGATCCAGACGTTCGCCCGGTTCAACCCCGTCACCTACGGCGTCGACGCCGCACGGTCACTGATGCTCGACAGAGACGTGATGACTGTCGTCGAGGTGGAGTGGTTCGGCGGGACACTCGACGGCGTCGTCCCCGGTGTGGCCGTTCTGTTGGGTGTTGGGCTCGTACTGGGCGGTGTCGCCGTCGTCTTGCTGTCTCGTGCCTCGAGTTCTGACGTACAGTGAGGATCTGCGACGCACTCGAATGTGGATTCCAGAGAAGGTTCCTCGACTCACGAACCCATTCACTCTCTCCATCTCCACCCTATGCCCGCAATGGAACACTCGTGAGCGAATCCAGTATTACTCGGATTCTGAGCGTTGAGACTCACCGCCGAGACGCCGGCGAATGAAGTATGTGGCACCGCTGAGGGCACCGAGTGCAGTTGCCACTCCAAACCCTGCTGTTTCGTCGGTGATTTTCTCGTCGGTGGCTTCGCTAGCCTGATTCGAATCTGTCGTGGTGTCCGACACGGGCTGAACAGAGACCCGGGCCACTGCAGTCGCCGTACCGGTTTCCGTCACGGCTTCCAGTTCGATATCGTACTCTCCGGGGTCGGCGTACGTGTGACGCGCGACTGGCTCCGTCAGAGTCGTCCCGTCGTCGAAGTCCCACTCGTATCGATCCACGCTGGTCGAGGGAGTCACCGAGGCTGTCACCCGTATCTCGTCTCCGACACTGAACCCGCCATCCTCGCGGTCGTTCGTCTCGATTCCTACCGCGAGTCTCGGTATCACTTCCGTGTGACGCGCGAGTTTCTTGCCACTGCTGACCTCGAGTGTAACGTTGTACTCGCCGGCAGTCTCGTAGGTGTGAGACACCTGCTGACCGGTCTTGATGCTCCCGTCGCCGAGAGTCCACTCGTACCGGTCAATCGAGTCGCCAGGGGCCGGAGTAGACACGTCGGCTTCGAGTGTTATTGCCGTCTCGACGCCGAGATCTGCCGACTCGACGCTGAAGCCTGCGCTGAGTTGGAGAAGTTCATCTGCCGCTGGCACCGGTGGTGTCTCACGGCCACGAACGTATGATTCGAAAAACTCAGTCAGATCAGTGCCAGCAACCTCCTCCGCAATCGTCTGTAAGCGACGGCCCGTCATCTCTTCCGGTTGGACGATAGATGCCTGGCCCGCGTCTATGAGTTGTTCGACCGCTGTGTGCGACTCGGCAGACCGGTCGGCCGGTGGTGACTGGTTCGTGCGCACTGGCCTACTGGTCGCCGTCTCGTTCACCGCAGCAGCGTTCAGTCGCTCAAACACCGTTTCAACTGTCCCTTGATTTCCCGTCGCCTGTATCTTCGCATCGAGTGCTGCGAGCACCAGCGCCCCTTTCTCGTAATCGGCTCTCGTC